>NQJG01000096.1:1770-6307 GCA_002256465.1 Methylococcaceae bacterium NSP1-1
CCGTTAATCTATTCAAGCAATTATTGCCAAGACTGATGGAGATCATTTTTGAGATTAATGTCCATTTCCTGGCCGAAGTATCAGCACACTGGCCGGGTGACAAAGATCGCATGGCTCGTATGTCTCTTATAGAAGAGGGTGGTGAGCAGCAAGTCAGAATGGCTTATTTGGCCATTGTCGGCAGCTATTCGGTCAATGGCGTTGCAGCATTGCATTCAAAATTGCTGCAACAAGGCTTATTTCATGATTTCTATGAGTTGTGGCCGGAAAAATTCAATAATAAAACCAATGGTGTCACTCCCCGTCGTTGGCTGGCTGGCTGTAATCCGGAACTGGCTGAGTTAATTACAGAAACAATTGGTGATGGCTGGTTAACTGATTTATCGTTATTAAAAAAACTGGAGCTTTATGTTGACGATAAGGCCTTTTGCAAACGTTGGCGTGAAGTTCAGCAAGGCGCGAAGCAAAAACTGGTTGATTTTAAGAAGCAGGAGCTGGATGTTGATTTGAATGTCAACGCCTTGTTTGATGTGCAAGTTAAGCGAATTCACGAGTACAAACGCCAATTATTAAATGTTTTGCATGTTATTTATCTTTATGACCGTATCAAACGCGGGGATACGGCAAACTGGACGGACCGTTGTGTATTAATCGGCGGTAAAGCGGCTCCCGGTTATTACATGGCGAAAAGGATCATCAAGCTGATCAATAATGTTGCCAATGTTATTAATCACGATCCCGAAGTAGGCGACAAGTTGAAACTCGTTTTCTTACCGAATTACCGTGTGTCAGCGATGGAAAAAATTTGTCCCGGCGCTGATCTTTCAGAGCAAATTTCAACGGCCGGAAAAGAAGCTTCGGGCACGGGTAATATGAAGTTTATGATGAATGGTGCCTTGACTATCGGTACATTGGATGGGGCGAATATCGAAATTCGCGAAGAGGTCGGCGATGACAATTTCTTCCTGTTTGGATTGACTGAAGATCAGGTTGAAAAATTACGCCATCACTATGATCCGGTTGCAATCATCAATCAGGATGAAGATCTGCAAAGGGTGATCAATCTGATTGAGTGTGGACATTTTAATCAATTTGAGCCAGGCATTTTTGACGCCATTCTTGGCTCAATGAAAAGTCCACACGATCCTTGGGTGACTATTGCTGATTTCCGCAGCTTTGTTGATGCCCAAAAACGTGTAGAAGCTGCTTATCAGGATAAAGATCGCTGGACAAGAATGAGTATTATAAATTGTGCCAATAGTGGTAAGTTTTCGACAGATAGAACAATCTCTGAGTACAATAATGAATTGTGGAAGCTAACCCCTGTCACGGTTGCTAAATAAGCTACTGATAATGTTTCATATTGTTTTGTATGAGCCTGAAATACCAGCAAATACCGGCAATATCATCCGCTTATGCGCTAATGCAGGGACGCAATTGCATTTGATCAAGCCGCTGGGTTTCGAATTGGACGATAAGAAATTACGCAGAGCGGGATTGGATTATCATGAATGGGTAGCTGTTGAAGAGCATTCCTCGTTGTGCGCTTTTATTGAAACTGTTAAACCTGAACGAATTTTTGCCCTGACCACTAAAGCTAAACAAATAGTAAGTGAAGTCGCTTTTCAGGCGGGGGATGCTTTTTTGTTTGGCCCGGAAACACGCGGCCTGCCAGAAAATGTTTTGGCGGATATGGGTGTCAATAGATGCTTGTATCTGCCTATGCAGGCAGAAAGTCGAAGTCTGAACTTATCTAATACAGTCGCTATTGTCTTATATGAAGCCTGGCGGCAATTGTCTTACGCAGGTGCCCTGATTAAATAGATTTAAAAACCTGCAATAAACTTAATTTTATGTTCATAAAATCAACATTTAAACCTGCCTGGTGGTTGAATAACGCCCATTTACAAACATTATATCCCGCTTTAATGCGAACAACGCCACCGCCACCCGGGTTACGACGTGAACGCTTGATAACGCCCGATAATGATTTTATTGATATCGATTGGTGCGGGGAGGGCGATCAACCTTTAATTATTTTATTACATGGCTTAACAGGCAGTTCCCGGTCAGGCTATATCAAAGGCTTACAGCGAACTTTGTTAACACAAGGGTTTCGCAGTGTGGCGTTAAATTTTCGTGGCTGCAGCGGTGAATATAACCATTCGGCGCGCTGTTATCATTCAGGGGAGACTGAAGATATTCATTTTCTTTATCAAACCATACGCCTGCGGGAACCTGACACACCCATCGCGGCCGTCGGCTTTTCGCTGGGTGGCAATGTGCTGTTAAAATGGTTAGGTGAACAAGGTAATAAGCTATCGCTATTTGCCGCCATAGCCGTTTCTGTCCCATTAGTCTTAAGCGCCTGTGCGACTAAACTGGATCATGGCTTTTCTAAAATTTATCGTGAAAATTTACTCCGCGATTTAAAACATCATATCCGGGCAAAACAAGGGCATTTGGAAAAGCTTGGCAAACGGCATGAAGCCGGCAAAATTGAACAACTCGGTGATTTATCCCGCATTAAATCATTTTGGCAATATGATGACCGGGTGGTAGCAAGGTTGCATGGATTTAAAAATGTACAAGACTATTATCAGCGATCCAGTTCGCGGCAATTTCTTAAATCGATAACTATACCTACTTTATTGATTCAAGCACTTGATGATCCTTTTATGACAGAAGAAGTTCTCCCAGACGTAGCTGAACTATCATCGACTATCTATCTGGAAATTACTCAAGGAGGAGGGCATGTAGGTTTTGTTGCCGGCGAAACCCCTTTTAAACCAGACTATTGGTTAGAACAACGTATTCCTGAGTTTTTAAAGCAGCATCTATCATTAATCCCAAGCTGAAGTATCTATGTATATCCCTTCGCTTCCAAGGAGTCTGTCCGACTTACTATTGCAATTGTATTG
The DNA here is from genome assembly GCA_002256465.1 of Methylococcaceae bacterium NSP1-1. Classification (GTDB taxonomy): domain Bacteria; phylum Pseudomonadota; class Gammaproteobacteria; order Methylococcales; family Methylomonadaceae; genus Methylobacter_C. The sequence goes on from NQJG01000096.1 coordinate 4,692, forward strand.
GGAATGATGAAAAACTAAACTAGCTTTACGACCACAGCCTTGCGCAACTCTTCCAGCAGCAGCATTCCCAAAGCAAAGGGCAGCATAAACAGCCAGACTTCTGGTGCAATAGGCGCTGTGCCAAAAATCAAATTGCCCCAATGGGTGTAAACAATGACCAGAACCAGTGTGATTTCCAGGGCGATACCCCAGAGGATAATCCGGTTATCGAATAATTGCCCGCTGAAGACACTGCGACCTGGCGTTTTGCAAAGAAATACGTTGACGATTTGCGTGACGATGATGGCGCTAAAACAGGCAGTCGTCGCTTGCAGATATAAAGAATCATATGCTTCCAGACTTTCACCCCAATGCCAACCGCCGCTTTGCAGTACAAAGAAATACGCAGACATAGCAACAATAGCTTCCAGAATACCTAAAAAAAGATACGCGTGTACTAGCAAACGCCAGTCGAGCAGTCGCTCTTCGCGCGGGCGCGGTGGTTTGGTCATGCTACCCGGTTCAGGCTTGCCCGCGCCGAGCCCTAAAGCAGGTAGCATGTCGGTTCCCAAATCAACCGCCAGAATCAGAATAATAGTTAATGGCAGTGGTATCTTGAGCAAGGCAAAGGCCAGAAAAGGCACAAGTTCCGGAATGTTGGAGGAGAGGATGTATGTGAGGAATTTGCGAATGTTGCCATAAACCGCACGGCCTTCCTCGATGGCGGCAATGATGCTGGCAAAATTGTCGTCCAGCAGTATCATGTCGGCTGCCTCCTTAGCTACATCCGTTCCACTCACCCCCATGGCGATACCGATGTCCGCCATTTTCAGCGCGGGGGCATCGTTCACGCCGTCGCCGGTGACTGCGACGATGTGTTTTTTCTTTTTCAAGGCGGCGACGATACGCATTTTTTGATCGGCGCCTACCCTGGCAAAGATGATTTCCGGCGCATCCAGAGCCAGACGCAACTGGATTTCCGACAATTTACGCAACTGTATCCCGGTAATAACCACCGGATTTTCGGACTGAATCTGACCGATTTGCCGCCCAATCGCCAGAGCGGTATGCGGATGATCGCCAGTCACCATGATGACTTTAATGCCCGCTTCCCGGCATTGCTTCATGGCGCCTGCTACCTCCGGTCTGGGTGGATCTTCCAAGCCAACCAGCCCACACAGAATCAAGTCCTGTTCCAAAGCTTTGCCGTTATGCCCATGTTCCAGTTCACGCCACGCGAAAGCCAACACTCGCAAGCCCTTACTTGCCATCTCCTCCTGTGCGCGAAGAAAATCCTGCCGGGAATCTGCAGTGAGCGGGGCTATCTCGCTTCCTGTTTGCACCTGCTTACACAGCGGCAACACCATTTCCAAAGCCCCCTTGCAATAAAGCATTACGCCTTTGGGTGTCTGGTGGACGGTGGAAAGACGCTTGCGATCGGTATCGAAAGGCACTTCATTGATTTTTGGATAGGTAATTGCTTCGCCCAGGCATTTTTTTGCCATGCGTACCAGGGCGACTTCCATGGGATCACCCAGCGCTTGCCATTGGCCTGCCTTCATGGTTTCTTTGAGATTATGGCAAAGCTGCGCATCCTCGAAAAATCGACGATGCAGCCGGGCCAATTCAGGTTGCCG
>NQJG01000307.1 GCA_002256465.1 Methylococcaceae bacterium NSP1-1
TTTTGAAACTTTTCAAGCCCAGGACTTGAATGGTTTGCTTACCTCCGGCCAGTATGTACAAAAAGCAGATAATTTCTTTGTTATTAATGACTCCTCAGGCTCAATGAGACAAGAATATTTAGGCGTTGGCTACCCTGCTCAGCCTAATCCAACAAAATTTTCAATTGAAAAAGAAATCCTCAACAGAATCAACCAAACTATTCCTGATCTTAAGTTAACCTCAAGTATCCGCAGCTTTGGCTTTGGCAAGTGCTTGTCAGGGGGATTTACCCAGCTTAACCAGGCCCCTACCAGTTACTCAAAATCTACTTTCGGCAGTGGCATAGATGCACTGACTTGTGCCAGTGGTGGCTCACCTATTCAAACCGGAATCGATGAAACAGGCAAAGACTTATCTGCAACAGCGGGTAATATTGCTGTTTTAATACTCAGTGATGGTCATCATCTGGACTCTGACGGTGTTAAAGAGATGCAGTCTTTGAAACAAAAATATGGGGACAGATTATGCGTGTATTCTGTCTGGGTTGGCAACGCAGAAGAAAGATCCGGTATAACCCTCTTGAATCAACTCTCTAATATTGCTGGCTGTGGCTATGGCGTAACAGCTGATAGCATTTCAGGCCCTGAACATATGGCTAGTTTTGTTAAGAGCATTTTCTTGAAATCCGGCGCGGCAGACTGCTCCACACTTGATGGGGATAAAGATGGCGTTAACGATTGTAATGATAAATGTCCTAACACCTTACCCGGCGTTCCAGTTAGCATAACTGGATGCTGGATTGTTGATGTAAAATTTGACTTCGATAAATACAATATTAAACCGGAATACTTTGGAAATCTTGATAATGCTGCTCAAAAAATCAAAGATCATCCTGAGAAACAAATTGAAGTGCAAGGTCACACAGATAATGTCGGCTCATTCAATTATAACCAAAAATTGTCCGAGCGCCGTGCAAATGCAGTCAAAAAGTACCTGATTGAAGGAAGCGGTAGAACCGATATTACTTCTCGTGGATTTAGCTTCACTCGACCCATAGATACTAATGAAACTGAAGCAGGGCGCGCCAACAACCGTCGCGTACAATTGGAAATTGAAGGCAAACCTCAACAACCTCTAAACCCTCAATAACGTTAGTAGACGTTTTGTTAGACTGGTAACTCTTGAATTGAATTAAGAGTTATCAAACAAAAAAGGGAGGGTTATTGCTAACCCTCCCTTTTTTATTGCAAAGAAGTGTGAATCGATCACTCCTTTAGCATGATTATTCCAGATTACTCGATAACGTTCAATCCGCCCATATAGGGCAGCAATGCATCAGGTATCCGAATACGCCCTTGCGCATCCTGATAATTTTCCATAACCGCAATCAGGGTTCTGCCTGCTGCCAAACCTGAACCATTTAAGGTATGCACCAATTCAGGTTTGCCGGTTTCAGGATTACGCCAACGGGCTTGTAAACGCCGCGCTTGAAAATCCTTGAAATTACTGCAAGAGGAAATTTCCCGATAAGTGCCCTGCCCCGGCAGCCATACTTCAAGATCGTAGGTTTTTGCTGATGAAAAACCGGTATCACCCGCACATAACAACATCTTGCGGTAAGGCAGGTTTAATTTTTTCAGGATACAATCACATCCCTGACAATATTCGTAACTGGAACTTCCGCTGTCGGAATCAAATATAAAGCCGGATCATCATTGGCTTTAAACAGATCAGCCTCAAATTTTGGCAGTTGTCCAGTACCTCTCAAACTGTCCGCATTGGCTAAAAAAGGCACATAAGTTTCACTGTAGCCATGTTCAGCCGTATGTGTATCCAGCATTAACTGAATAATGGCTCTTTGTAATCTTGCCAACGGGCCATTCAAGACTACAAACCGGCTACTGGCAATTTTTGCACCCAACTCAAAATCAATTCCTTTCAGTTTTGCGCCCAAATCAACGTGATCTTTAGGCTCAAAATCAAATTCAGGCTCATCACCCCAACGGCTAATCTCAAGGTTAAAATCTTCACTCTTACCGTCAGGCACGGATTCATCGAGAATATTGGGAATACCTTCCATCAACGTTTCCATTTCAGTCTGAATACCGGCCAATGCTGTTTCCGCCGCTTTAAGTTCGTCGCCCAAATGTTGAACTTCATTCAATAACGGCTGTACATCTTCGCCTTTGGCTTTTGCTTGTCCAATAGCTTTTGAACGGCTATTACGTTCATTTTGTAATTCCTGGGTTTTAACCTGTACGTCTTTGCGTCTTGCTTCCAGTTCAGCATAAAACTCAGTGTTAAAATTAAATGAACGTCTGTTTAATTGTTCCTTAACAAAATCAAGATCAATTCTAAATAAACGGGGGTCTAGCATGATGGCGTTTTACCTTTAATAAAAAATGTATTCCATACAGGAATATTGA
>NQJG01000097.1 GCA_002256465.1 Methylococcaceae bacterium NSP1-1
GAGCTACAGGCGATTCACCAGTGCCCGGCAAACTGATGCCGATATTGGCACTTTTACTTTCTCCGGGACCATTAACTACACAGCCCATAACGGCAATTTCCATAGTTTCAACACCCGGGTATTGCGTACGCCAGATCGGCATTTGATCGCGTAAATAGGTTTGGATATCCATAGCCAGTTTTTGGAAATAATCACTGGTAGTGCGTCCGCAACCGGGACAGGAAATAACCATGGGAGTAAATGAACGAAACCCCATCGTCTGCAGGATTTCCTGAGCGACAATCACTTCCTGAGTTCTGGATGCGCCGGGCTCAGGTGTTAAAGAAATACGGATAGTATCACCTATACCCTGCTGCATTAATACCGACAAAGCGGCGGCTGACGATACGATGCCCTTGGAACCCATACCTGCCTCAGTGAGGCCCAAATGCAAGGCATAATCACAACGACTGGATAAATCCTGATAAATATTAATCAGCTCCTGTACGTTACTGATCTTGCAGGAAAGAATGATTTTATTTTTTGCCAGCCCCAATTCTTCTGCTTTAGCGGCACTTTCAAGCGCAGATAAAACTATCGCTTTACGGGTTATAGCGGGTAAAGGTTCAGGATGTTTTTGCAGTCTGTTTTCATCCAGTAATCGGGTCAACACAGCCTGATCCAGGCTTCCACCATTGACGCCAATACGGACTGGTTTGTTGTACTGGCAAGCAAATTCAATCATTTGCTGAAACTGTGGATCGCGACTTTTACCACGACCTACATTACCTGGATTGATGCGGTATTTATCAAGGGCTTCCGCGCAGTCCGGGTATTTTTCCAGCAATTTGTGACCATTGAAATGGAAGTCACCTACTATGGGTACAGTACAACCTTTCTGATTCAATTTGTTGCGAATCTCGGCAACAGCTTTCGCTGCCTCTTCTGAATTGACTGTAATACGAACCAGTTCAGAACCTGCGGTAGCCAGTTCGATAATTTGATTAACAGTTGCAGACACATTCACAGTGTCGGTATTCGTCATTGATTGTACGACGATAGGGGCACCGCCGCCGACTTTAACGTCACCGACTAAAACTTGGTGGGTAATTTTTCTAAGGCTAATTGACATATACTAAATCTTTTGAAAAAGTTGCAGTTATAATTTAATTATACGCTATACAGCTCAATGAACAGAGTTAAATTGTATATTTTTTGTACAAATCACCGATACGACCGAGATGAATTTAACCCTAGAAATGTTTGAAGCAAATACCTTAATGAATGGTATTTTAATAACTTGAACACTTTAACGGGTCCTTTTATCAGTCTCCCCCTCTTATCCCTTGTTAATAGGATCGCTGAAATCGCCGCCCAAATCCTGATGAGTAAAGAAACTGACTGTTACGCAACGGCTCAATGTATCTAACATCAATATTTTCCATATCCCTGCTATTGCGTAATCTAACGCTTAAAAGCAGGGGATTTTCAATTTAGTACTTTTATTACAATTTTTTCGTCTCAAATATAAAACGAGTAGTAATATTTAAGTATATTAACTATTCAAGATGTCTCTGGATGATCTATGCTTGGGTGGTAAATTAAGTAATCGTTAAAACAGATCAACCCCTGAGCTTTTTCTATCAATTTTAAGGCACCCAATAAAGATGGTCCATTTATGCACCTAAAGACCTTACAAAATCCAATTATTAAAAGCTGGCTGCCTGTCTTTGTCACTGCCGTATTGTTTTATATTGCTGGCAAGCTGACGTTGTCTTTATCGTTACCCCCCAGTTATGCCACAGCCATTTGGCCTCCTGCCGGCATTGGCCTGGCTGCGCTTTTATTGTGGGGATATCGAGTTCTGCCGGGGATATTTCTGGCCGAGTTGCTTATACACTATGAACTCTATAACTTGCCGACTTTATTGGAATCCCCTCTGGAATTGCTGATTTTTTTTCTTAATCCCATTAATAGCGTTATCAGAGCCTGGCTGGGATGTATTCTGGTCAAAAAATATGCGGAATATCCCAATGCGTTGATTTCAACTCGATTAATTATCCTGTTTTTTCTACTTGCTGGGCCGGTTGCAACTTTTTTGCCCGCCATTCTAAGTGTTTATGGGCTAATTCTAACGGGCAATATCATAAAACAGGATGCAGCTTCTTCCTTCTTAACCTGGTGGATGGGCGATTGTACAGGCATTGTTGTTTTTACCCCGTTATTTTTGATTATCTTTGACCGCTCTCATAGAATTTGGCGGCAACGTCTATTATCTCTGGGTTTACCCTTGTGCGTCATGTTTGTAATAACCGTCATCAGTTATGTATTGGCACAACAATATGAAGTTGACCGTTTACGTAAAATCCTCAGCAAACAAACGCATATTATAACCCATAGTTTACAAGATAGGTTTCAACAGCATTTGACCACTTTAAGTCTGTATAAGGGATTAGCTGATTCAGATAAACCGATATCGGAAGCGGATTTCCGATTATTTTCATTGTTAGCGTTTAATCATCATTCCGACATTTCACATATTGCATGGCTGTATGCCCTTAAAAATAACAAGGAGCATCGCTACATTAGTCAATACAGTGCAACTAATGAAGGAAATAACCCTGCTGATTTTAATTCAATCGCTGATATGGCCAATAAACTCGATTTTGATCCTGCGCTTGTAACAGCAATGAACAAAAATCATTTTCTTATTTTTATGCCTTTAGTTGAAACGGGAGAAAATAGCTGTCAATGCGTGAAAGGCCTTGTTGCCGAAGTTTTTAATATTAAAAAATATGCAGAAGCCGCTTTAGACAAGGAAAATATTGAGCATCTGGTTATTAAAATTTTTGATGCTAAGAGTGAAGGGCGACGGCAATCTATTTTTCAATCCAATAATATTCATGAACTATCAGATCCGCTAGCCCTAGCTAGTCACAATACCATAAATATGGGTGAACAAAAGTGGTTGCTGGAAATTGCCCCGGATAAAAAATTTCTCAGTGAGTATTATTCCTGGTCTGTATGGGAATTGCTTGCGGGCGGCATGTTTTTGACCTCTTTTATGAGTATCGGTTTATTGGTTTTAACCGGTGAGAATGAATCAGTCAGATCCGAAGTTGATAAACGCACAGATGAACTCAAAGAAAGCAATAGCAAATTAATAGCAAGCGAACAGCAGTTCAGAAAACTGGTGCAAACACAATCGGCGATAGTTTGGCGGGCAGATCCGGTTACTTGCAGGTTTTTGTTCGTCAGTGATGAGGCCGAAAGCATATTAGGGTATCCAGTTGAGCAGTGGATTAATGAAGCTGATTTTTGGCCGCAACACATTCATGAAGATGACAGGGCAACCGCAGTGGCATTTTGCGCAGAAGAAACCAGAAACCTACGCAATCACGATTTTGAGTATCGAATGATTACAGCAGATAACCGCTGTATCTGGTTACGTGATTATGTCCATTTGACTGTTGATAACGGTGAAGTGACAGAAATGTCCGGTTTCATAATTGATATAACGAAACAGAAGCAAGCTGAAGAACAATTGCGATTAGCGGCAACCACATTTGAAAGTCAGCAGGGGATCATGATTACGGATAAGAACTTCAAGATACTGCAGGTGAATAAGGCCTTCACTGAAATTACCGGCTATTCTCAGGAAGAAGTCTTGGGGAAAAATCCAAGAATACTGAATTCAGGGCTTCATGATAAAGTGTATTTTCAGGATTTCTGGAAGCAATTAACGACTAATGGCCGATTTGAAGGGGAGGTGTTGAATCGCCGAAAAAACGGCGAAATCTATCCGGAATGGCAGACCATTACAGCAGTTAAAAATGATACGGGCGAGGCGAGCCATTATGTATCCGTTTTCACAGACATTACTGAGAAAAAAGATGCAGAAGGCAAAATTCATGCAATGGCTTTTTATGATCCTTTAACCAAATTACCCAATCGTCGTTTACTACTGGACAGATTTGATCAGGAGCTGTCAACGGCTAAAAGGCATAAGCAGTATGGGGCTGTTATATTTTTGGATTTGGATCATTTTAAATTACTTAATGATTCACAAGGACATCTGGTTGGGGACGAATTACTTATTCAGGTTGCAAACCGCCTGGTTTCAGTACTCAGAGAAGAAGATACGCCAGCCCGATTAGGCGGGGATGAATTTGTTGTATTACTGCATGCAAACTCAGAAAGTTTAAGCACAGTTGCAGATCAGGCATGGGTTGTCGCTGACAAAATTAAAGTTAAATTAAATGAACCGTTTATGCTCAATCAATATCAGCACCAATTATCAACCAGCATCGGCATTACCTTGTTTCCTGACAATCACAAAAGCCCGGCGATGATTCTTCAACAAGCCGATACTGCGATGTATCGCTCCAAGGCCAGTGGACGCAATGCGATCAGTTTTTTTCATCCCAGTATGCAGGAAGCGGCTGATTTACGCTTAAACCTTGAGCAAGACCTCAGGAATGCAATTGATAATGGCCGATTTATGTTGTGTTATCAGCCACAAGTTGATGCCAGTGGGAACACCAGGTTAAAGGCACTCTGTTCCCTATGGATTTTATCCCCATTGCAGAGGAAAGCAATTTGATTCTGGGCATAGGCCGATGGGTATTTTTGGAGGCATGTAATCAGATTAAAGCCTGGCAAGATGCAGGAATTAATCCGCCGCACATATCGGTTAATGTCAGTTCTCGGCAATTCAGACAAAACGATTTTGTTGACCAGGTAAAATACGCAATAGACAGTAGTGGGATTGCTGCTCATCTGCTCGGTATTGAATTAACCGAAAGTGTGATGATTGTTGATATTAACGATACTGTCGCTAAAATGAAGGCCTTAAAAGCACTGGGTATTTCAATCGCCGTGGATGATTTCGGTACGGGCTATTCTTCATTAATATATTTGAAACAGTTGCCAATTGATGCATTAAAAATAGATCAGGGTTTTGTCAGAGATATTTTAACGGACGCAAGTGATGCCATTATAGTAGAAACCATCATTATTATGGCGCAACACCTGAACTTGAGTGTTGTTGCCGAGGGAGTGGAAACGGCAGAACAATTAACCCTTTTAAAGCAACAAGGTTGTCTGGCTTTTCAAGGCTATTATTTTAGCCGTCCTCTGCCTGCTGCAGATTACGCGGAAAAATATTTGTAGTCTTCAGCTATTAGCGACAAGGCTAATGAAAACCAGGTATTTTACTGGACAGATAACTGAAAAGCCGATTGACATCTATACGGCATAAGGTTTTTTATGGCGCGCCTGATCTGTATAACAGCCTGCTTGTTTAACCGCCCTACTCTGTCGTGTCCCTGACATAACGCACCTCTAAAACCAAGATAATCAGCGTTATAAGGCATGAGTTCGGGTATATCTTCCAATCTCAGCGAACCGGCCAGTCCACAAAGTAATTTCAAGGCTTTAGCCTGTTTAACAAATTGCGCAATCTCCATTTTGGCCATCTGTTGAGTTAATGAACCTTTCTGTTTGTCCATAGTATCCAGCATAACGCCTTTAAAACCAGAATCTTTCAGCAAACTCATAATGGCAAAATCAGGTTGTGTATCGGCAAATAACACAGCGATCAAGGCAAGATTTTGTTGGGTTAATACAGACAATTTCTTTACAGTTCCCTGCCATTCATCACCAGGGAAAAAACCGATTTTTATATAATCAACACCCGTTTCAGCCATCGCCTTGACAGCATTAAAAACCGGATCAGGCTGCATAGCCAGGTCGCCAATGGTTGAGCTGACAGGGCAACGTCCATCAATCTCGGCGACAATCTGTTTAACGTTAGCAATGTCCAAAGCACCCAGAGCACCCAAAGCGGGCTGCTTAAGATCAATAATATCGACATCCGCGCTCAACACCAGCAAGGCTTCTTCTAAACTGTTGACGCTGGCAAGCATTCCAGTCATGCCTTGACCTTTGCTTTAAATTTTTCAATAATCGCCATCAACCACCCCCACGCCTCCAATTCTCTGTCACCCGCTGTTTTTTCAAGACCAATACGCAGATAGTCAATTTCAGACTCTATTTTTTCCATAGGCAGCCTATTTAACCGGCTAATTAAAATAGCCGCTTCCAATACCGAGTACTGGGCGCGGTTAAAGCCCTTAAATGGAGCGTGATTCACAGTGTGAACAGCTTTACAGAATAATTTAGGCCGAACAGGATCATCTTCAATTCGCACTATTTCAACTTCGGTATGGGCCAACGCACAACATAGCACCTTGCCGTTGATTATTTCTGCCGATTTTAACGGCCAATCCCGCCGTCCGGTTAAACAACCCGCAAAAACGCGCACATCATCGCAATAGTTAAACACAGCTGTTTTACTTTCAAGCAGATTATTGAGAGTTGTAGAAGGACGAAACGGCAGGATAATAAAGTCATCGCCGTTGACATGAATGCCCATAGGCGCAATGTGGGCGGCTCCTGAACTATTCTGTGTGGTAACTATAGTTTCCTGAATCATTATTTTTTTTGTAAGGTTGTTCCCGCCGGTTTAAAAGTGTGCAGATCAACAGTTAATTCTGTCTGATCAGTAGCACAGCCCCACATCAGCGCTTGATCCTGCGTATAGCGTTTACCTAATTGCCAGGCAATTTCAGCGCGAGCCAGTTCAACGCCTAAATAAAAAGCATGGCCGCCGTCATTTTCAACGTGCAGTTTGGGAAATAAATCAAACGGATCAGTTGCGCTGTGCATGCCATCACGGTTAAAAATATGCAGTCCTTCGGCACTGTTTTGAATGCGAAAGCTGGGGTCAGTGATTTGTCCGGCGAGCTCATTGATTTCATCCAGTGAATAAGGAAAAGGCGAAATCTCATGCAGAGCCATTAATCCGGGATCAATATGTTTGGGCAGTGTGTCATGTTCTTTTGACGCAAACATAATCCGCCGCGCCAAATCCGCTTCTTTTATAGCACGACAGGCGTGTTTGCTGACTTCGGTTGCCAGGATATTATTGATATCGAGCTCCGAACAAATGCCCAGCAACAAGGCATTCATACCCGCAGTATCTGCGTGGGTCAGTTCGGTAATATTGCCTACACCCATCATTATTTCAACATCCGGATGATTTTTTCTGACTTCGTGATAGCGCACAATAGATTGCGTAAAGCCAAAATGCAACGGGTCCAAAATCGGGTCGACAATAAAAGGCC
>NQJG01000098.1 GCA_002256465.1 Methylococcaceae bacterium NSP1-1
CATTACTCGAAGAAAGTTTAACCAAGACCAAAATGAGTCCTGGTGCCATGTTGATGGGTACAGTGATTGATATCGAAAATGATATGATTATCGTCAGTACGCATTCTAAATCAGAAGGCGTCATTCCTAAATGGCAGTTTCTAAACAACGATGGCGAATTAGAAGTTGCAATTGGCGATGAAGTTGAAGTCGCCCTGGATTTATTTGAAGACGGTTTAGGTGCTACCCTTCTTTCCCGAGATAAAGCGAAGAAAAACAAAGCCTGGTTCGAGCTTGAAACGGCTTTTGAAAAAGAAGCAACTATTATCGGTCGTATTACCGGTAAAGTTCGCGGCGGATTCACAGTGTCGGTTGGTGCGTTGCGCGCCTTTTTACCGGGTTCGTTGGTAGATGTTCGTCCAATCAGAGATACGACTTTCCTGGAAAATCGTGATCTGGAATTCAAAGTTATCAAAATCGACCAAAAACGTAATAACGTCGTTCTGTCACGTCGCGCCGTAGTGGAAAAAGAATACAGCGCAGAAAGAGAAGAGTTACTGAAAACACTGGAAGAAGGCGCAATTGTTACCGGTGTTGTTAAAAATCTGACTGATTACGGCGCATTCATTGATTTGGGTGGCATTGACGGTCTGTTACATATTACCGATATGGCATGGCGTCGCGTTCGTCATCCATCTGAGTGTGTGGAAATCGGTCAGGAAATTAAAGTTAAAGTCTTGAAATACGACAAAGACAAAAATCGTGTTTCTTTAGGCATGAAACAAATGGGTGAAGATCCATGGCAAAATATTGCTCGTCGTTACCCGGCAGGAACGCGCGTATTTGGTAAAGTTAACAATCTGACTGATTACGGTTGCTTTGTTGAAATAGAAGAAGGCGTTGAAGGTTTAGTTCATGTTTCTGAAATGGACTGGACTAACAAAAACGTGAATCCATCTAAACTCGTCCAATTAGGGGATGAAGTTGAAGTTATGGTTTTGGAAATCGACGAAGAGCGTCGTCGTATTTCTTTAGGCATGAAACAGTGCAAAACCAATCCATGGGATGACACATGTCTGATATTTCTTGGGCAGATGATGGTGAAGCATCAGTTCGCGAGTTCAAAAAAGGTGATGAACTGGAAACAGTCATTTTAGCAGTTGATTCTGAGCGGGAGCGTATTTCATTAGGCATCAAACAGCTTGAACAGGACCCATTCCAAAACTTTTTGGCTACTCACGAAAAAGGTAGTTTGGTAAAAGGAACTATTAAGGAAGTTGATGCTAAAGGTGCGGTTGTAACTTTAGCAGACAATGTTGAAGGTTATTTACGCGCTTCTGAGATTCAGCGTGATCGCGTTGAGGATGCTCGCACCTTATTGAAAGAAGGCGATCAGCTTGAAGCGAAGTTTATCGGTGTAGATAAGAAAAGCAAGTCGATCTCCTTGTCAATTAAAGCGAAAGATCAAGACGAAGAGACTCATTCTATTAAAGATCATTCTCAACAATCAGTTGGTTCACCTACATTCGCCGACATCTTCAAGCAAATGGAAAAATAAAAACCATGAGGAGGGTATGTTTTGATGCATGCCCTCTGAGTTTATTCTTTTTCACAGGATAGAATGTGACAAAATCAGAATTAATTGAAGCACTTGCTAAAAAACAACCGCATCTGGCGCTGAAAGATGTAGAGCTGGCGGTAAAATGCATCATTGAAAAAATGAATCAGGCATTATCTTCCGGTAAAAGAATTGAGATTAGAGGTTTTGGTAGTTTTTCCCTGCATAAGCGCCCTCCGCGTATGGGGCGAAATCCAAAAACTGGTGAATCTGTAGCATTGGCTGAAAAGCATGTTCCGCATTTTAAACCAGGCAAAGAGCTACGCGATCGAGTTGATGCAGCTAGCGACAAATGTGAAATAATGGACTAATGATTAATCAACGCAAGTTTCAAGTTTATAGAAAATAGGGGGCATCATTTTCTGTAATCGTTGTTATTGCGTTGATTTTTTTCATGATTGAATTGTGTTTCTCTTTAAACTATCTTAAGTTACACCTCCCCATGTTTTCGCTTCCATTAATGCTGGTATCTTCTATTGAATTTTGTGGGTATTACTGTTAATTGAATAGTCAGTACCATAACGATGACACCTGACTTAGCTAAGCTAAGTAAAAGAATCCTGCTATTAGTTACATCTTTGTAGTCTCAGTATTGGCTACTCCCATTCCTGCGTTCAAGCAACATCAGTATATAACCATCTTGTGGCAACTTATATTTTTGCAATTTTAAATACGACTTGTTTTGAATGAATTTGATTCTGTGATATAGTCATTCTTAATGAGAATTATTATTGATTGATCGCTGGTCTTTTGGGTCTTCCAATTCATTTATTAGTAAGGCTGAATTTATGGCGATGAGCTTAAAAAATCTTAACGTAGGTGACTTGGGAAAGATAGTCGGTTTTGAACAATCAGGTAAAGCGTATCGAAAACGGTTACTGGCTATGGGGTTGACTCCAGGTACTGAATTCAGTGTTACCCGGTTTGCACCCATGGGGGATCCGGTTGAAATCAAATTGCGTGGATTTTCGTTAACCCTACGTAAAGATGAAGCGGCAATATTGTTAATAGAGAAACTGTGATGAAAACTGATTTTACGGTTGGCGTTGTTGGCAATCCCAATTGCGGTAAAACAACTCTTTTTAATGTACTCACTGGCTCCAGACAGCATGTGGGCAATTGGCCGGGTGTAACGGTTGAAAAAAAGACCGGTGAATATTCCCATGCCAATAAACTTATCGAATTAGTTGATTTACCCGGTACTTATTCTTTAGAAGCAGCAGATGATCAGGTCTCCTTGGATGAGAAAGTTGCCCGGGATTATGTTGCATCCAGGGATGCTGACTTAATCATCAATATCGTTGATGCATCGAACATAGAACGAAATTTGTATTTAACGTCGCAACTTATAGAAATGCGCGTACCCATGATATTGGTGCTCAATATGATGGATGCGGTTAAACAACGAGGGATTAAAATTGATTGTGATTTTTTAGCACGGCAGCTGGGTTGTCCGGTTATTCCTATTACTGCATCTACCAAGGACGGTATTAATATATTAAAAGCTGAAATCAACAGAGCAGCTATCATAAAACCTGTCCCATTGGTAAACATCAACTATGCAGTCCCTTTAGAACAAGCTATCGAGGATATCTCACCGGAATTGATTGATATTGCAAAACAGCACCATTGTGATTTGCGCTGGCTTGCCGTTAGATTACTGGAAGATGATACGCTTGCCAAACAGTTTGCAGGGAAAACGATAAGGCCGGCAGTTGTCAAATTACAGCACCGGGTAGAAGTTGAAACAGACGATGAAATAGACATTCTAGCTGCGGATGCCCGCTATGGTTTCGTCAATGCATTAATCAAAGGTGCAGTTTGCAGGCTTAATGAAGTGAGCCGGCACACCACAGAAAAAATCGACTCCATTGTCTTGAATCGCTTTTTAGGTATTCCAGTGTTTCTGCTGGTTATGTATGCTATGTTCATGTTTACCATCAATATCGGCAGTGCATTTGTCGATTTTTTTGATCAGTCGGTAGGCGCATTATTGGTTGATGGTTTAAGCGAGGTACTTGCAGAGATCAATCTACCACAATGGTTGATTGTCCTGATTACCAACGGGGCCGGAGGCGGCATTCAAGTCGTTGCCACCTTTATACCCATTATCGGCTTTTTATTTATGTTTTTATCGGCACTGGAAGATTCAGGCTACATGGCCAGAGCGGCTTTTGTCATGGATAGATTCATGCGCATGATTGGTTTGCCCGGAAAGTCTTTTGTGCCGATGATAGTGGGTTTTGGCTGTAATGTACCGGCCATTATGGCAACCCGGACGCTGGAAAACCAGCGTGACAGGATTCTTACCAACCTGATGAATCCGTTTATGTCTTGTGGTGCCAGATTACCTGTTTATGCTTTATTTGCGGCTGCATTTTTCCCTGTCGGCGGCCAGAATCTGGTTTTTGGTTTGTATTTGTTGGGCATTGCGGTTGCAGTATTAACGGGCCTGATTATGCGTCATACCCTATTTAAAGGTGAGTCGGCCCCCTTTATTATGGAATTACCCGCCTACCATTTGCCGACAGTGCGCGGTGTTTTTATCAGAACCTGGGATCGGCTCAAATCATTTTTGTTCAATGCGGGCAAGGTCATTGTGCCGATGGTGTTGGTATTAAACTTTCTCAATGCGCTGGGTACAGACGGCAGTTTTGGCCAGGAAAACAGCAATAAATCGGTACTCAGTGAAATCGGGCGAGGTTTAACACCGGCGTTTAAACCCATGGGCATTGAAAAAGACAACTGGCCTGCAACAGTCGGTATTTTTACAGGGGTTTTAGCGAAAGAGGCTGTTGTTGGCACTCTCGATGCCTTATATAGCCAGCTTGCAACAAACAATTCAGCAGGATCCGATAAAGCACCCTTTAATCTCAAAGAGGCTTTACTGGCGGCTTGCGCAACCGTGCCTGAAAACTTAAGTGCTATCGCAGATAATCTTTTGGATCCGCTAGGGCTAAATATTGGAACTGTAGATGATATATCATCCGCAGCCAGTGAGCAGGAAGTTAAAACCGATACTTTTGCAGCTATGCAGCATAGTTTTGATGGTAAAGCAGGCGCTTTTGCATACCTTTTATTTATTTTACTGTATGCGCCCTGTGTCGCGGCAACGGCCGCTATTTACAGGGAAACCAATACCGGCTGGACCTTGTTTGTGGTGTTCTGGACTACGGGTATTGCCTATATGACGGCAACCATTTTTTATCAGGCGATGACATATAGCCAGCATCCTCAGTATTCTCTGGTTTGGATAAGCGGATTACTTATTGCTTTTTTAATGGTGTTGGTCGGGTTGTGGCTTACCGGAAAAAACACAGGCGATAAACATAGTCAGGAGTCATTAAGTGATATTATCTGATTTACGCAGTTATTTAAAACAACAACATCGAGTTGCATTAGCCGATTTGGTTAATCATTTTAATATGGATGCGGATGCCCTGCGCGGTATGCTGGGCAAATGGATAAGCAAAGGCAATGTCCGCAAATTACCGCTAGAGCCTTCCTGCGGGACAAGTTGCTGTAAATGTGATCCTGCTTTGACAGAGCTCTATGAATGGGTAGACAGATAAACTAATAACAAAAGGTAAACATTACATGCCCCGCTTTATGGTAGAATTGCTTTATTGCCCCGATAGCTCAGCAGGATAGAGCGGTCCCCTCCTAAGGGACAGGCCGGTGGTTCAAATCCGCCTCGGGGCGCCAAACAGAGGTTTAAACAAATTCAACGAAGTACAAAAACCTGCAAGTCATAATGCTTAGTTAACCCCATCACTATCAATGAGCGTCAATAACTTTTAGATAATTCTGCAAACCATGGTTGCTAGTTATTTTTAAGCCACGTTCTATGCAATAAATTCATTTTTTATACAGTGCTGCAAGATATCAATTAATTGCAGCCTTTCAATTGAGACCCAATACATGCCATTTTCCAAACTCGGTTTATCAGACCCACTATTACGTGCCATTGCTGATGCCGGTTATTCCACACCATCTCCTATCCAGTTACAGGCGATTCCTGCTGTTTTAAACGGTCATGATCTTCTTGCAGCAGCTCAAACAGGAACAGGCAAAACGGCCGGCTTTGCCTTACCCATCCTGCATCGTTTATCTCAACATTCCTATGGAGCGAACCGTCCGGTTAGAGTGTTGATATTAACCCCAACCCGCGAGCTGGCCGCACAAGTCGGTGAATCGGTAAGCAAGTATGGAGCGCACTTGCATCCTCGCCTAAAAACCGAAGTCGTGTTTGGCGGGGTAAAAATCAACCCGCAAATGATGCGCCTAAGAGGCGGCGTTGATGTGCTGGTGGCGACTCCGGGCCGTTTGCTGGATTTGGTCCATCAAAATGCAGTCAAACTCGATAAAGTGGAAACACTGGTGCTGGACGAAGCGGATAGGATGCTGGATATGGGCTTTATTCGGGATATCCGCAAAATTATCGCGCTGCTTCCGAAAAAACGCCAAAACCTGTTGTTTTCAGCAACTTTTTCCGAAGACATACGCAAGCTCACAACAGGATTGCTGGTTAATCCGGTAAAAATCGAAGTGGCGGCTCGTAACACTGCCGCGGAAACGGTCGAGCAAATCGCTTTTCTCTGTAATAAAACCAGCAAATCCGAACTCCTATGCCATTTGATAAAAACCAATAATTGGCAACAGGTGTTGGTTTTTACCAGCACCAAGCATGGCGCTAATCGGCTCACTGAAAAACTCAACAAGGTTGATATTAAAGCGGCCGCTATTCATGGCAATAAAAGCCAGGGAGCAAGGACCAGTGCATTGGCTGGTTTCAAGGCGGGCGAAATCAGGGTGCTGGTGGCGACCGATGTAGCGGCGCGTGGCATTGATATTGCCTTGCTTCCGCATGTCGTCAATTACGAGCTGCCTCGTTCACCCGCCGATTATGTGCATAGAATTGGCCGTACCGGCAGGGCAGGGGAGGAGGGCCAAGCCGTCTCTTTGGTCTCTCATGATGAAGTCAGCGCCTTGCGTTTGATTGAAAAATTGATCGGCACATCGATTAAACGTGAACAAATTGCCGGATTTGAAGCTTCTGAGGTCGCACCGCCAGTTTCGCCCGAG
>NQJG01000308.1 GCA_002256465.1 Methylococcaceae bacterium NSP1-1
ACGGCTTTCGCACAATCTGACAAAGTAGAATTATCATCCCTAGCCCTGATGCATAAACTTATAAATACCCGCGCCAATTACGACTAACGCGACGGTTGCCCAGCCCAGTCTATCCATGTATTCACGTAATTTCGATTCAAGCTTGGCCCCCCCTGCCGCCAGTAACATCGCCACCAGGAAAAATCGCCCGCCTCGACCGATAATGGAAGCCAATACAAAAGGTAAAAGCATCATATTCATCGCACCCGCGGCAATGGTAAATACCTTGTATGGAATTGGTGAAAAACCGGCGACAAACACCGCCCAAAAGCCCCACTCCTTAAACCAGCTTTGCGCAATCAAATAGCTTTCCCAATAATGAGTGGTTTGTAACCATGGCTCAATACGGTCAAACAAAAAATAGCCAATCTCATAACCGAATATCCCTCCTAAAACAGAGGCAATCGTTGTTAATAGTGCAAAACGGAAGGCTTTATCAGGCTGTGCCAGGGCCATAGGCGCCAGCATCACATCCGGTGGTATAGGAAAAAATGAGGATTCGGCAAAACTTAATACACACAAGTATTTAGCCGCATGACGATGCTTGGACCACGACAAGACTTTGTCATATAATTTTTGAAACATGTTTATTCTTTTCCTGATAAAAAGGGGACAAAAGTAACGGCTTCCAGTTCTTCAATATCATAACCATTTATAGTACGAGTCACGCGCTGTAAAGTTTGCTGGCCGCTTTGGCCTATGGGAATAACCATAACCCCGCCAAGGGTTAACTGCTGAAGCAATTGCGGCGGAATTTCTGCAGGAGCGGCAGACGCGAGAATACCATCGAACGGGGCATAATCCGGCCAACCCAGGTTGCCATCATTGTACAGAAAACTGATATTTTTAAGCTTCAAATCCCATAAATAGCTTTTCGCTTTTCTCTGTAGAGGCAAGATTCTTTCAATGGAATACACATGATCGACTAATTGCGCCAGAATGGCTGTCTGATACCCGCAGCCCGTGCCTATTTCAAGAACCTTGCCTAAATGACCTGATGATCCCAATAGCAGTTCGGTCATTTTTGCGACTATATAAGGTTGGGAAATAGTTTGATTGTAACCGATCGGTAGTGCTGTATCTTCATAGGCCCTGCTGGCCAAGGCTTCATCCAATTTTCTTATTGTGAATACCCTGCTCCGATAAACGTTTAATCATACGCTCACGCGTACGCAGGGAAGTCATGCCTATGCCTTGTAGGCTACGAGTCATAGATTATCCTCCTTTGGCAACCATGCCTTTAACGCATTAATACGCTCATGCCAGGTTAAATCAATTTGCAAAGGTGTAATTGACACATAACCAGCATTAATAGCATAAAAATCAGTCCCGGGGCCCGCATCCTGTTCTGCGCCCGGCGGACCTACCCAATAAATGGTTCGTCCACGTGGGTCTGCACTTTTGACCACTGGCTCCGATTTGTGCCGTTGCCCAAGCCTTGTTGCTTGATAGCCTTTTAAGTCATTTATAGCGACATCCGGCACATTGACATTAAGAATAGTATCTTGTGGTAATGGATTCTTGATCAATTGATTTAATAGAGTCACCGCAACCTGTCCTGCAGTGTCAAAATGACTGGGATTACTACCTACCAAAGAAATAGCGACGGCGGGCAATCCTAAAAACCGCCCTTCGGTTGCCGCAGCAACGGTACCTGAATAAATTACATCATCACCCAGGTTGGAGCCATGATTAATTCCCGCAAAAACCATATCAGGCTCTTTGTCCAGAAAACCTGTTATCGCCAAATGCACGCAATCGGTAGGTGTACCATCGACTTTAATAAAACCGTTATCGGCTGGATAGGCACGCAAAGGCATTTCCAGCGTTAAGGAATTGCTTGCAGCACTGCGGTTTCTATCAGGTGCAACCACCGATATTTCGGCATGTTTGCGCAAGGCATTGGCTAATGCAACAAGGCCTTCAGCCAAGTACCCGTCATCATTGCTTAACAAAATATGCATTATCAATTCGCCATGAAGCACAATAAGCTATAAAATCGAACATCTTAGCAACAATACCTAACAAAATCAGCATTCGTGGCAAAAAAAACGCTCACTTCAGAAGACCGTGATTTATTTCGCCACGCTATCGGTAAGGTACGTTCAGTCAATAGCGATAAAGTGCTATTAAATCAAGAAAATAAACCCAAGCCTTACCCTAAGACTCCGGCACCTGATGTTGATAGTCATTTAATTGATACGGCAGCTACAGATATTGACAAAGTCGGACTTGAAGATAGCATGAGTTTTATTGCACCGGGTCTGCAAAACAATGTCTTAAAAAAATTGCGACGGGGTTATTTTGGTCTGGATGCAGAGATTGATCTGCATGGATTAACCAGTAATGAGGCCAAACGGCAACTGCTGCATTTTTTACAGTCTTGTGTAGAAGCCGGTTGCCGCTGTGTACATATTGTTCACGGCAAAGGCTATCGTTCGGCTAACAACCACCCTGTCCTGAAAAACAACCTTAACTTATGGTTACGTCAACACAAGGATGTTCAGGCATTTTGTACTGCATCGCCCAAGAACGGCGGCACAGGCGCTGTGTTTGTTCTGTTGCAGTTGGCGGAAAAATAT
>NQJG01000099.1 GCA_002256465.1 Methylococcaceae bacterium NSP1-1
CTAATTGCTGAAAGGCTTTGATAAATTCAGGTCTGCAATCGGGATAACCGGAATAATCCACGGCATTAACACCAATAAAAATGTCACGTAGATTCAAAACTTCCGCCCAGCCCAGGGCAAAAGACAGGAAAATGGTATTTCTTGCTGGTACATAAGTAACAGGTATGCCAGCCTGAAGTGTATTAGGCACTGCAATATGCTCATCAGTCAGTGCTGAACCACCTATCGAACCTAGCCCAAGTTTAATGATTTTATGATCTTCAACCTGATAATCCAGGGCTATCTGCGCTGCCGCTGCCAGCTCGGCATTATGCCTTTGTCCGTAATCAAAACTTAAAGCATAACAGTTGTATCCCTGTTGCTTTGCGAGAGCAAGAACGGTAATTGAATCTAATCCTCCTGATAGAAGGACAATGGCTTTTTTTTGCATGAGGGTTTATTTACCTTGAGCATCATCCCAAAGCAGTTTATGTAATTGAATTTGAAATCGAACAGGCAATCTGTCCTGAAGAATTTTTTCGGCTAGCTCGGTTGGATTTTGCTGTCCCATCACTGGCGAAAACAGTATTTCGCAGCGCCCAAGCAATTTATATTCAGTTATAGCCGTTTTGGACCAGTTATAGTCTTCATCACTACCAATCACGAACTTAACCTGATCTTGATAGTTGAGATGGTGAATATTTTGATAAAGGTTTTTGTTTAATTCACCTGAACTGGGCGTTTTAAGATCCATGACTTTAACAACACGTGAATCAACCCCAGACAAATCAACTGCGCCACTGGTTTCCAATGAAACAATAAAGCCTTTATCAAGCAATTGCGTAATCAACTCAAGACAGGCGGGTTGCGCCAGAGGCTCGCCACCTGTTACGGTAATATATTTAGTACCGTATTGCTCTGCCTGATTAATAATTTCTGCAATCTCTAATTTTTTACCGCCAGTAAAAGCATAGGCTGTATCACAATAAACGCATCGTAATGGACAGCCGGTAAGTCGAATAAATACAGTGGGAATACCCACTGTATTTGACTCACCCTGTAGAGAATAAAAAATCTCAGTGATACGAAGAGAGCTCACGATCAATTTTTAATTTCATCAAGCTTAAGCAGTTTTTTTGCCGCCAGTAATGCCGCAGGTGATTTGGGATAATCAGTGGTAACACGGGTCAAATACTCCCGCGCTTTTGCCGCGTTTTTCTGCTCCATTTCTATGTAACCAAGTTTCAATAGTGCATCAGGTACTTTTGCACCCTCGGGATACTTTTCGATAACATTATTAAATGCCTTACGTGCTGCATCGTTATCTTGATTAACCCTATGCGCTTCACCTAACCAATATTGTGCATTATTGGCATATACACCTGTCGGATACTTGTCTAGATAAGCATTAAATTGCTCTATTGACAGATTGGTGTGCCCATTCCTTAGCTCATTATAGGCTTGTTGATACTCCTGTTTTTCAGGACCTGAAACTTGCGCTGTATCGGGCTTTGGCTTGGGAGCTTGAATATCCTCTGGCTTATCTGCTGGAGCAGATTCAGACTTATCAACTGGAGTTGCGTCATTCGCAGGAACAGACTCTGGTGCTGCAGATTCACTCTCTTTAGCAGCAGCATCACCCGTATCGACTGTTTCCGAAGGACTTTCAACAATGGACTGGTCTGTGCCATTCGCCTTATTCTCAATACCTTGCAGTCGTTCATCAAAATCAGAATACATTTTAGTCTGATGTTTTTTCAACTCATCAATACGATAACCCTGCTCATCTACCTTGCCGGTTAGCTGCTGAACTTCAGCCTGCATTTGTTCGAGGCGTCCCATCAATTCATACAAGGTATTTGTTGATGGCGAGTTGGCTGGATTGACTGGCGCTGCAGATGACGGAGGGTACGACGAATGATCAATGACAGGCGGCAATTCTGCATATACACTGCTGCAAGCAGATAGCAACATTACAAGGCTTGTTTTTTTCATTTATTTACCTTGCTTGATACACTATCTCAACACGACGATTTTTCTCCCAGGACTCCTCATCACTGCCAAAAGCTGCGGGCTTTTCTTCACCATAACTGACGATCTGCAACTGGTTTTCGGAGACACCCTGAACTTTCATCATGCCGGCTACTGCTTTCGCTCGCTGTTCACCCAGTGCTATATTGTACTCACGAGAACCACGTTCATCGCCGTGCCCTTCAAGAGTTATTCGTTGGACTGGATTTGCGACCAGGTATTGTGCGTGAGCAGCAATTATCGGAACAAAATCAGGCATCACTTCACTGCTGTCCAGCATGAAATAGACGGTTCTTTTAGACAATGGGTTATTAGGATCATTGAATTCCGGTCCTAAAGTACTGGCATAATCGCCATTACTTACACCTGATCCACCCATGCCTGAGCCGCTCATTTCTGAGCCATAGGCACCCGACCCCTTGTTTAAACCACTGGTCGATGCATCGTTGATACCGCCCGCAGCATTTTGACTGCCGTCAGTAAGGCTAGCGTCTTTTTCATCCGTGCCGCTACAAGCCGACAACATCAGTGCGCTCATAGCCAAGACCAAGAGAGTTTTATTCAATTTCATCTTCAATTTCCAAATGTAAGTGCAAACTATAAAAATAAATGCGTTTCAGCTTAAAAAACTAAGGAGCCCATGCGGGTTCACGTACTTCGCCGCTATTAAAAGCCATCTTTTGTTGCATTTTACCATCTAATGACACAGCCGATAAGAATCCTGTGCGACCTTTTTTTGAAGCATACAGAATCATCGTGCCATTCGGCGCAAAACTGGGTGATTCATCTGACCGACCGCTCGTTAACACATTAATCGATCGGTTTGCCAACTCCATGACAGCAATACGGTAATCATTACCATTACCGTGAACCATAACCAGGCTTTTGCCGTCCGGTGAAAAACTGCCCCTGGCATTATAATCGCCGGAAAAGGTCAGTCTCTTTTCCTGCCCACCTTTACTGGGGACAATATAAAGTTGTGGACTACCACCTCTGTCTGAAGTAAAAACAATACTACTGCCATCAGGGGACCAAGCAGGCTCCGTATCAATAGAAAAACCTTTAGTCAGCCTGTTTAATGAACGCGTCGACAAATTCAGGACATAAATATCAGGACTACCATCTTTAGATAAAGTCAATGCTAATTTCGTCCCATCGGGTGACCAGGCTGGAGCACCATTGATACCTGGAAATTCAGCAACTCGAGTTCTCTCACCTGTAGCCAATGTCTGCACATAAATGGCCGCTGATTTTCTCTCAAAGGATACATAAGCCATTTTCTTGCCATCAGGCGACCAGGAAGGAGACATCAGCGGTTCAACTGATGACGCTACGGTTTGAGGATTAAAGCCGTCCGCATCAGCAACTTGAAGCTGATGGGATTGTTGCTTAGAACCTTGATTATTTGTGGTGATGTAGGCTATGCGACCACTGAAAACGCCTTTTTTACCCGTTAATTTTTCAAAAATAAGATCACTGATATGATGAGCTGTTCTTCTTAAATCATCTGCTGAAGAGGTCATTCTGTAGCCTAATAATTGCCCATTTTTATAGACATCAAGCAATTGAAATTGGACATTATATTGACCACCACCGGCATCGGCAACCTGCCCAATTACCAGGTAATTCTGGCCCAAGCCCTGCCAGTCTTTAAAATTAACTTCCGCTATTGTACTAGGCCTGCTTGGCATGCCTTGTTCGTTCATCATTTTAAAATAACCGCTACGAGCCAGATCGGCATTGACGACGGCGCTTATATTAACCGGCGCTCTCTGTGAGGCAAAAGGTACGACTGCAACAGGCACTGCACTTTCAACACCTTCGGTAATTTCTATTGTCAGCGCTGCATGACCAATCGGCACATTAAAACCAAACAGCACAATTAATAAAATTCTTCTAAAAAAGTTCACGCTCACCTCTACTACAGCACTAAAAAAACTGACGTCATTATCACACATTACAGCTTATGTGCTGACATCTCGATAACTTGGGTCACCTGAAAAGATAATCAAGTCTTCTAGCTTAAAAAAACACCTTGTAATCGTACACATTTATTATTTTGGATTAAACAAAAACTGAAACGATCTGAATTCTCTGGCAAATAACTCTTTATCTTTAGGTACAGGAAGAGGCGATGCTTTGTTAACCGCATTTTCTGCTGACCTGTCAAAAATTTCATCACCACTACTGGAAACAACTTCGGCATCTATCACTGTACCATCAGACATTAATCTAACCCGGATTGTACACTTTAAGCCTGCGGTAACAGAAGCCGGACGAATCCAACTTCGTTCTACTTTTTTCCGGATGGCAAGTTTTGCCTGCGCCGCTTCTGCCCCCAGTGCCGCGGCCTTGGCTTTCGCGGCTTCAACTTTGGCTTGTGCTGCCGCTTCGGCTTTCGCTTTTTCAGCGGCTTCGGCTTTAGCTTTGGCTGCTGCCTCAGCCTCAGCCTTGGCTTGTGCAGCGGCT
>NQJG01000011.1 GCA_002256465.1 Methylococcaceae bacterium NSP1-1
CCAGAAAAATTCTGCATCGGAAAGACGGGGGGTTACCACGCGCTCATTACCGTGCTGTATGGACTCAGGATTGCTGCTTTCAATGTTGCTGAAAGTAATGAAGTTCGCCAGTAAACCGCCGTCGGCATTTTTAACCGGAAAGTATTTCTGGTTGGTTTGCATCGTGGTAATCAGCACTTCCGGCGGCAACTCCAGAAAACGCGAGTCAAAAGTCCCGGTAATCGGCACCGGCCATTCGTTCAGGGCAGCAATCTCTTCCAGCAAATCATCCTCGATATGCGCCTTACCGTTCACTGCGGAGGCAGATTTTTGTGCCGCTTCACGGATAATGGTCTTTCTCTGTTCAAAATCGGCAATCACGCGACCTTGTTGGTATAGGGTATCTGCGTAGTCTTCCGGCTTAGCCAGGGTGATTTTTTGTGGCGCATGAAAGCGGTGCCCTTGGGTTGCTGCACCAGTTTGTAACCCCAAAACTTCCGTGTTTATGACGCTGTTGCCGTAAAGCAAAACAGCCCAGTGTACAGGTCTGACAAACTCCGTAGTAAAACTGCCCCAGCGCATACGCTTGGCGATCGGCAGTCCGGCGATGCTCTGGCGGATAATGTCGGGGATCAGGTTTTCAGTCGCTTGTCCTTTGATGGCTTGGGTAAAGCTGAGCCATTCGCCTTTGTCGGTTTTCAAGCGTCCCAGTTGCTCGAAACAGGTGCCGCAGCTGACTGCAAAACCCATAGCTGCTTTGCTGGGTGTGCCGTCGGGCGCAAATGCCGCCTGTATTGCCGGGCCGCGTTTTTCTACGATTTTATCGGGCTGTGCGCTAGCCAGGTTTTCAATAAAAACGGCTAGACGTCTGGGGGTGGCGTAAGCCTTGCTGCCGGTAAATGTTAACTCGGCGGCATTAAGCCCCTGAACGATGTTATTCAACAACGCGTTGCTCAGTTTCAGCAAGGTTTTGGGCGGCAGCTCTTCCGAACCCAGTTCGAATAGTAAATGTTTGCTTGTACTCATGTTATGCTCCCTGCTCGGTTAACATCGGGAAGCCCAACGATTCCCTGCGTTGATAATAGGCTTCGGCTACGGATTTGGCCAGGTTTCTGACCCTTAACAGATAGCGTTGGCGCTCGGTAACCGAAATGGCGTGACGCGCATCCAGCAGGTTAAAGGCGTGAGAAGCTTTCAGCACCATCTCATAGGCCGGTAACGGTAAATTCAGTTCGATCAGCTTGGTGCATTCCTGCTCGTAGTTATTGAAACACTCGAACATGAACTCGACGTTGGCGTGTTCAAAGTTGTAAGCAGACATTTCCACTTCATTTTGATGAAACACGTCACCGTAAGTGACCATGCCGAATGGGCCTTTAGTCCAGACCAAATCATAAACGCTTTTAACGCTCTGCAAGTACATGGCAATTCGCTCCAGGCCGTAAGTGATTTCTCCGGTGACTGGCCGGCATTCCAGACCGCCGACTTGCTGAAAATAAGTGAACTGCGTCACTTCCATTCCATTTAGCCAGACCTCCCAACCTAGACCCCAGGCGCCTAATGTAGGCGATTCCCAATTATCTTCGACAAATCGAATATCGTGTTCGAGTAAATCAAGGCCCAGATATCGTAATGAGCCAAGATAAAGTTCCTGGAAATTGTCTGGTGACGGTTTTAAAACCACCTGAAACTGGTAGTAATGTTGCAGGCGATTGGGATTTTCACCAAATCGTCCATCAGTAGGGCGGCGAGAGGGCTGAACATAGGCTGCGTTCCACGGTTCAGGACCTATAGCCCTTAAAAAAGTAGCAGGATGAAAAGTCCCCGCGCCTACTTCCTGATCCAAAGGTTGTAATAAAATACAACCCTGAATTGACCAATATTCTTGTAAAGCCAGAATAAGTCCCTGAAAAGTTGATAAATCGTTGTTTGTACTCGACACGGTGTCTACACGTTAGGCAATAAAAAGGTCCTCAAATTATATCCTAAAAAAATTTTTATAGTATGGTTTGGAACGGATTGATAAGAAACAGTGGGATATGCTGGAGACGAACAATCTCTAACACAAAGAGCATTAATTAATGTAAGTCTTCTTGTCCGTCATCTTTTTGAATAGGTTGCAGTGATAAACTGCCAATCAAATCGCTTTTTGATTTATTGGAGGATATATCTGGAGATGAGGAGCCAAGCCCTGCACTCAGATTGATTTTTAACTTGAGGTTATTTGGGGAATCAGAATTTTGCAATGCTTCTTCCAGAGAAATAGTGCCTTCTTTAAATAATCTCAGTAAATGGCTATCAAAAGTTTGCATGCCGACATTTTCTGACTTTTCCATGACTTCTTTTATACCGTGTATATCGCCTTTTTGGATTAAATCGCGAATCAGTTGTGTGCCCAATAAAATTTCAATCGCGGCGGTGCGTTTTCCGTCAATGGTTGGAACCAGTCTTTGAGAGACAAAGGCTTTTAGATTTAGCGACAAATCCAGTAATAATTGATTATGGCGTTCTTCCGGGAAGAAGTTGATGATTCTGTCGAGCGCCTGATTAGAGTTATTGGCATGCAGCGTTGAAAGGCACAAATGACCGGTTTCTGCAAAAGCCAAGGCATGCTCCATAGTCTCCCTGGAACGGATTTCACCGATCAGAATGACATCGGGAGCCTGGCGCAGGGTGTTCTTGAGAGCATCTTCATAAGTTAAGGTATCAACACCGACTTCTCGTTGGTTGATCAGAGATTTTTTGTGTGGGTGGATATATTCAATAGGGTCTTCAATGGTGATGATATGACCGGAGGCATTGCTATTGCGATAATCAATGAGCGCCGCTAAAGAAGTCGATTTCCCTGAGCCTGTTCCTCCGATAAACAATATCAGTCCGCGTTTTTCCATAATGGATTTTTTAAGTATGGGCGGCAATCCCAGCTTGTCAGCATTTGGAATATCCATCTTGATATTGCGAATGACCAGTGCAAAACTGCTTCGTTGCTTAAAAATATTGACCCTGAAGCGGCCAACTCCAGGCTCTGAAATAGCCAGATTCATTTCAGGAATATTTTCAAATGCTTTTTGCTGATCTTCATCCATAAGGCTATAGGCGATTTCTTTTATTCGAGGCGGTGTCAACTTAACGTTCTCCAGCGGTTTCAATACACCTTGAAATTTGGCGGCTGGAGGTGCGTCTATGGTTAAATAAAGGTCAGAGCCATCGTTTTGGACGAGGATTTTTAAATAGTCTTTGAATTCCATAGTGAGTCCAGTATCAGGAATGAATGTAAGCACTTTTAAGTTTAGGTTACGAGTCTTGGAAGTTGAAGCCGAATTAAAAAATAAATGCGTATAATATGCTTATTTTTAAGATATTAGATTGATATGAGTAAACAAAGAAAAGCAGTGGCATTGATTTCCGGCGGTCTGGATTCAATGCTGGCAGCAAAAACTGTAATGGAACAAGGTGTTCATGTTGAGGGCATTAATTTTTTTACCGGTTTTTGTGTAGAAGGTCATACTCACGCCATTCGAGAAAAAGATAAAGCCAAACCCAAGCGCAATAACTCTTTATGGGTTGCCGAACAGTTAAGCATAAAACTGCATATTGTCGATGTTATCGAAGAATATAAAAATGTGCTGATCAATCCGAAACATGGTTATGGCGCGCACATGAATCCTTGTCTTGACTGTAAAATTTTCATGGTTAATAAGGCCAAACAATGGATAGTGGAAAATAATTTTGACTTCATTATTACCGGTGAAGTCATCGGCCAACGCCCGATGTCTCAGCGTAAAGGCACTATGCCAATTGTGGCAAAACAATCGGGCGCTGATGATTTATTATTGCGTCCTTTGTGTGCTAAAAATCTACCCCCAACTCTGCCTGAGCTTGAGGGCTGGGTCGATAGAGAAAAGTTGCATGATATTACCGGACGGTCACGCAAGCCACAGATGGCAATGGCTGCACAGTTTGGCTTTGATGATTATGCTCAGCCTGCCGGCGGCTGCTGTTTCCTGACCGACAAGTATTATTCAGCAAAACTGGTCGATTTATGGAAATCGCAAGGTAATAAAGAGTACGAACTGGATGATGTCATGTTATTAAAAGTCGGGAGACACATCAGACCGCAAGCAAATTTCAAACTTATTGTAGCAAGAGAGGAAGGTGAAGGACGCTTCTTGCAAGGTTATAAAAAAGATTTTATCAGTATGAATAGCTTAAGCCATACCGGTCCACTAGTGCTGATAGACGGCTCGGCTTCAGCTGAGGATTTATATTTGGCTGCCAGAATTACTGCCCGTTACGGTCAGGGACGAGATGCCGAACACGTCGATATTAATGTCATGAACAAAGATGGCTCAGAAAGAACTATTCAGGTCAAGCCGTTTAAAAAAGAAGACATGCCCAAGGAATGGTTTATATGAGAGGTACACGTTTCAATAAGCCAAGTTCCTCGAAACTTGAATCTTGCAGTTGATTTTATATGCATAAAGAAACTCTAAATGCACGGCGTTTACTCTGTCCGTTACCCGTCATTCGCACCCAGGATAAAGTCAAACAGCTAAAGGCTGGCGACCGGTTGGAGTTATTTGTACTGACCCCGGTGTAATGCAGGATATTCCAGCATGGTGTCGTATTAATGGTCATAAAGTGCTGGAAACCATTTCCGGTGATCATGAATATATTATTATTCTGGAAGTAGGCCCGTAATGGCTGAAATTCTTGATACGACAAGAATTAGAAAACTGAAAGCCAGAGCAAGCTATATTGGCGCGGCGGTTAATGTTTTTCAGACACTTATCAAGATTGGTTTTGGCATTTTGGGGCAATCAGCTGCTTTAATCGCCGATGGCATTCATTCTTTATCGGATTTACTTAGCGACCTTTTAGTTATAATTGCCGTTAGATTGGGGAGTCGCGAAGCTGATTATGATCATCCCTACGGACATCGTCGGTTTGAAACTATCGCAACAGTCATTTTAGGTATCAGTTTGATTGCTGTCGGCGGTGCAATTACATGGTCTGAGATGAATCGTATGACGCATCCTGAACATCTGCCTGTGCCTAATGCCATAGGCCTGGGCATTGCGTTGGTATCGATATTAGTTAATGAATGGCTGTATCATTACACCAAACGTATCGCGAGACAAACCCGCTCTAAATTGTTACTGGCCAATGCCTGGCACCAGCGCAGCGATGCTATTTCATCAATTGTAGTGTTATTCGGCATAGGCGCCGTGATGCTGGGCTATCCCCTGGCAGATGCGATTGCCGCCATCGTTGTTGCGTTGATGATTGCAAAAATCGGTTTGAACCTGGTCCTTGAGAGTATCAAAGAGCTGGTTGATACGTCATTGCCGCCTAACCTGGTTGCCGAAATTCGCACCACGATCATGGGCATTGATGGCGTTGAAGGCATTCATTTATTGCGAACCCGGCATATGGGCGAAGATGCGTTGATTGATGCCCATATCGTTGTTGATCCTCGCATTACCGTTTCAGAAGGCCATAGCATAGGCGATACAGTCAGAGACGAGTTGATTAGCCGCTTTGATGACGTTATGGATGTGCTGGTGCATGTTGATCCTGAAGATGATGAAGGACGGTTTGAGCACGGCAAGCCGCTAACTCGCCGTGATGTAAAGGTTTTATTAGATAGGTATCTGGCAGATTTTAAGGCGTCTATGGACGATTTCAGAATTCATTATTTAAATGGACAGATTGAGGTCGAAGTCATTTTACCGTTTGCCCTCAGCGAGCAGCCGCAAAAATTAGCTGCACTAAAAAAGCAATGCAAACTGATGAAGATCAAAGTTAAAAAAATTAATAACGTCACACTATTTTTTAAACAAAAGGAGGATTAACAAATGGCGGTAGGACAGTGCAATTTTCCAGACATGCTTGATGTACCGGGAATAATGCTGGGCACAGCCTGTGCGGGTATCAAGCAAACAGTCAAGGATGATATTTTGGTTATTCAAATGGCTGAACAGTCAACATGTGCTGCTGTATTTACTCAAAATGCATTTTGTGCTGCGCCTGTGCATGTCGCAAAAGCCAATCTGACCCATGAGCCACGCTGGTTGCTGATTAATTCAGGCAATGCCAATGCAGGAACCGGTGAACAGGGAATGCAGGATGCTCTGCTTACTTGTGCTGAACTTGCCAGAATCGTAGGTGGCGGAGCCAAGCAAGTGCTGCCTTTTTCCACGGGCGTGATTGGACAACCCTTGCCGGTAGCCAAAATTAAAGCAGTCTTACCGGAAGCAATAAGAAATCTGTCGCTTAATAATTGGGATAAAGCCGCACGCGCAATTATGACCACGGACACTTTTCCCAAAGGCATTTCTAAAGTCATCACCATTGCTGGAAGGTCCATCACGATAAACGGCATTTCCAAAGGTGCTGGCATGATACAGCCAAATATGGCAACAATGCTGGGCTTTATCGCCACTGACGCCAAAATTAACCAGGCTCTGTTGCAGATATGTTTAACATTAGCTGTTGAGCAGTCATTTAATCGTATTACAGTTGATGGCGACACCTCGACTAACGATGCATGCGTAGTGATGGCTAGCGGCTGCTCAACTGCACCGGAAATTACCGCAGGCAGTGAACATTATGCAATTTTTGCCGATGCCCTTATGAGCGTTTGCAAGCAATTAGCAGAAGCCATTGTTAGAGATGGCGAAGGTGCAACCAAATTAATGCGTATCGTCGTCAAAGAAGCATTGCACGATGAAGAAGCGGTGCGAGTCGGTAAAACTATTGCTCACTCGCCGCTGGTGAAAACAGCTTTTTTTGCCAGCGATCCAAATTGGGGACGGATTCTTGCCGCTGTTGGCCGCTCAGGCGTAGAAAGCATGATACTGGAAAACGTGCAAATTTTTTTAGACGACGTTTGTATCGTTAGAAATGGTGGCCGCGCCGATGATTACACCGAAGAAGCAGGGCAAAGAGTGATGGACAGAGACGAAATCACTGTGACGGTTAAACTGGGGCGTGGTAAAGCTTCACAGGAAGTTTTAACCTGTGACTTTTCTTACGACTATGTGAAAATTAATGCGGAATATAGGACTTGAAACTGCTACAGGTTGCTGTCGGCGTAGTAAAAAGCACCGATGGACAAGTTTTAATTTCCCTGCGCGATGAATCTTTGCATCAAGGGGGATTGTGGGAGTTTCCCGGCGGTAAGATTGAATCCGGGGAATCCGCTGAAGAAGCGTTGGCACGGGAACTCAAAGAAGAGCTAAATATTGATGTAATAAAAGCAACACCGCTGATTACCGTTAAGCATCAATACCCTGATTTAGCCGTACAGTTGAATGTGTTTTTAGTGGAGCATTTTTCAGGTGACGCTAAAAGCTGTGAAGGTCAGCCATTCAAATGGGTCAATACAGGCGAATTGGCAAATCATGCATTTCCAACTGCCAATCGGCCCATTATAACCGCCGCTCAATTACCACCCTATTATGCAATTTTGGACGATGTCGATGAGTCGCAGTTATTGACTAATCTGCACAAAATATTAATCCGAGGGATTAAACTGATCCAACTAAGGTTAAAAACATTACACACCGATGCTATAAAAAATTTTATTGAACAAGCTTATCCCTTGTGTAAGCGACAAGGGGCATCGTTATTAATAAATTCTGCCGTTAAAAATGCAGAAGATTTTGCTGTTGATGGCATTCATTTAACCAGCCGACATTTAATGTCTATAACCAAGCGACCAGCATTCCCACGCGGTACATCGGAGCAAGCACACTGGGTCGCTGCCTCATGCCATAACCTTCCGGAATTACAGCACGCGCAAAAAATAGGTGTTGACTTTATCGTTTTAGCGCCGGTGTTAGCAACTAAAACACATCCGGAAACAGAGCCGTTAGGATGGGAGCAATTCGCCAAACTGGTTTCTAAAACAAATCTGCCTGTTTATGCGTTGGGGGGGCTTTCTGAATCCAGTTTGGATATGACGAGGCAAGCAGGAGGTCAGGGAGTTGCCGCAATCAGAGCTTTTTTGGAGTAATGATAAGGGTTACGCGCATGCCATGGAAAAAAACGGCCTTGTATCGTAAGCCATGTTTGTGATAATGTTGCTGCTACCTTGTTCATTTATTGATAATAAAAGATGCAGTGAATAGATAAGTAAGATTCAAAATGAGAAACCCTGACACTTTAGGTGTTTGAAACGTTAATATTTCAGGGTTCGAACTGAATTCGCGGGAAGGAAAAAATATTTTCTGTTGCGTAGGTTGTAAAGCCATTTGCATGATACTGCACAACAAACAGCGCTGTTTTCCCCAATCAAGCCGGCAGCATATCGACTATTTGACTTCAGCCCCTCCCAGTTGCGGCCAATACTCAATTTAACCTAACAACCTGCCAGCTTCTTCGATTCATGCGGTAGTGAGTTAATTTCTTAAATTGATCTGAAAAGCAGCCTCCTTTCGCTAGTGCCTTTTTGGATTGCAAAACAAACAAGCTGCAACGATATTTTTGGTGCGACAATTCTCCCATCACGGTAAACCATAAGCGGTAAGCTGTGAAATTAAAACGAAAGATATCCTTCAAGGGACAATTATTGCTCTACTTGAATTTTTAGATTATAAAAAAATACCTGTGACGATTTTATTCCCCATTCCTAAAAATCATCCACAACGCTTTGTACTTCACAACGAAGTCCACGCCAGAGCGCCATTGATTCTCAGTTTGCCAGTTAGAGCCAGCCATCTTGCGCTATTACTGTCAAATGAAGAAAAAATGCAAGAACGTAAGCACTTGGTAACACTTTGTGAAAGATTTGGTGTCGCACCGCCTGAAAAAGAAGCGGATCACTTTAGTGCTACCTTTAATTCGTTTCAAATACGCTGGGAACAACACGGCGAATTTAGTACTTACAGTTTTTATGTACACGATACCCCTAAAGATCCTTTTGCGGATCCTGCCTTAAAAAAAGTGCCGGTGGATTGGCTATCGCAATTAACCGGGCAAGTCATTGTTGCGGCTCACGCATCAATTGTCTCCGCTGCTGATATTAATTATAAGGAGAATGTTGATTTAGCACCGCTCTCGGCTTACTTTGCAGGCAATCCAATCATCGGTTCTAGGGTAACTGGCGGTGCAGCATCGGTATTCACAGATTTTCGCCTTCATGTTGATGGTTTTAGCCGTTTTTTGATTATTAACCATGGCTTAAGAACAGCCCAGGCAGGACGCTTGTTGCAACGATTATTTGAAATTGAAGTGTATCGGGTTATGGCGTTGCTTGCTTTTCCAATTGCGCGCAAACTGTACCCGGCATTAAAGACGTGCGATCGGTTACTGTATACCATTACTAACGCAATGACCCTACCTGACAATAATGATGCTGAATTATTGGATGAGTTAACCACACTGGCCGCTGAAGTTGAAAATCATATCTCCAGCAATCACTTTCGCTTTGCGGCTGCCAGTGCCTATTATCAACTGGTGGAACAGCGGGTAAACGATTTACGGGAAGTTCGAATTCAAGGTATTCAGACTTTGGGTGAATTTATTAAACGGCGATTAGAACCGGCGATTAATACCTGCGAATCAATCTCGCACCGTTTTACCCTACTTTCTGAACGAGTCAGTAACGCAAGTCAGTTATTACGCACGCGTGTCGACATTATTATTGAGCGACAAAATCAGGGGTTACTCACGTCAATGGCCTTACGAGCAAAAATGCAACTGCGGATGCAACAAATGGTTGAAGGCATCTCGATGGTCGCTATTACCTATTATGCGGCCAGCCTTATCGGTAAAATAGCCGAAACGCTACATATTATTGGCTGGAAAGTCAATCCGGGACTCATTGAAGGTATTTCCATTCCCTTTATTTTGATAATTATCGCTATTAGTATTAAAAGAATTCATAAGATCATAGCCAATACCACCGAATAACGAGATCACACCAATATGCGGTTACACTATTGGAAAGGCGCTATAGTAGTAAAGCGCCCCCCTCAAATTACCGGCAAAATAAAGTTAATCTTTAAAAAAACTATCAAGCTTTTGCCGGTCTGATTGAGCGAATGATCGAATCAGATTCTTAAAATTTTCATCCAGATCTTGTTTAAGCAGGTTGACGTTTAAATGCTCAATAATGGATTGTTCCTTGCTGGCGAGTTCAGAAAATTGCGTTACTGTCTGATGACGTTGATGTATAAATTCAAGTACTTTGTTATGACCTTCTGCCATATCAACTTTCGCTTCATAAACACCAACTCGTGCCATTTTTAGCACGACTGCCAGCATATCGATGGCCAAAAATAACAACATAAAAATTAAAAAGACCAGCAAATTGTGCCAGGAAACGCCTTGGTTAGGAAAAATAAGTTGAGTGAGTATTTCCGTTTGCGTCAACACATCAGGCTTTAAATTGGTAATAAAGGCATCTTTTTCTGCACAGCGACGGCTTATGAGATCTTGTTGCTCACGAAGCGACGCGAGATTTTTTTGATCAAGGTCGTGTTGTTTCACGCGGATTGTTTTTAATTCGTCGCGTTCTTTCTCGCATTGTTTTTTTGAGGCTTGTTTGACTTCGATTAATTGGTTGGCAATTTTTTCGTTAAGTTGACTGATTTGCCCTTCTAACGCAACAATTTCTTTGCCAAGCCTGATGCTGTCATCTTTCCGATCACTTGCTTGACTCAGCCATTTTTTACATTGCGTACCCTTTTTGCAGCCACGAACCCCGGTAAAGCCAGTACCGGCAGCCCCTTGTTTTTCTTTCTCGGCGTTTTCAATAAATAATGCAACGTCCTGGTTAGCCTGGATTTGTTTAGCTTTTAAGACTTCCAATTCCTGGTTTAATTTTTCAATTGTGGGCGCGTCTGCCAAAGTTGAAAGAGGTGTGTTATCGGTACAAATGGGGGGATCAAAAAGTTGATTGCTGTTCTTTAATTCGTTGCGAAACTGAGTAATTTTTTCATCGAATAAACGAATATCGCTTTGAGGATTTTTTAGATCACACTGTTTGGCCAGGTTATTGCGTTCCGTTTTTATGCGTCCTTCGTTGTAGGCGGCATCTATGCGTTCGCTGAACAAAAGCAGGACCACCGGGTGAGCAACGGTTACGGCAATAAGCAAGGCAATCGCAAATCTTATAGAAAATTGCCCTACTTTTCCCCAAAAGGAAAAGCCTTTCCTATAAGTCGCCAGTAATGCTCTATCCATCAGCAGAATCATGCATGACCAAACAAGGGCGACTGGAACTATGGTATAAACACTAAAGTTTAAGGTGTAGAGCAAAAAAGAAGCGGTAACAATCGCTAATAAGGCAGGAATCAAAACGGTTCCGCCGAGCGCCGCATGTTTTTTTTGTTCTGATTCCGGGCAAGTTGCCAGGATTTTTGGACTGACTCCGGATAGCCAAATAAAAAAGCTTTCGAGTTTATTAACCGAAAGCTTGGCTTCAGGTGAGTTATTCTTTAAATTTGAATTTTCAAGCGTATCAGTAAAATGCCTGAATTCTTCTACAGAAAAATCGAAACCATGTTCTTTGGCAAAATTATCGATAGCTTGGTCTCGATATTTATCAGGGATCGCTTGTAAAGTTTTATTAAAAAGTTGAAAAAAATCGAAATCATTCCGAATTTTTTGATAAAAACGCTGTACTTCTCCAAGCGACATGCTGTTACTCTTCTTTTAGGGTTAGGTTCAGGAATTGGATTATAAATACGCTATCGAATGACAAGTTAAACTTTTAAAATGCAGTTAGTTTTAACCGAGAGAAGGCGCTAGTTGGAGCTTGATAGATTTAAATCGTTTATAGTGGTTATTAACGATAACCTTTGTGCTTTTTATTAAATTAAAGTTCAAAAAATCCGGGAAATACCGGCATGACATTTAGCTTTTTTCACCCAATTCCGTCCTCTGCCGATATGTCGGCTCACTTTCAATTTATAACTTTCTCTTTAATCTAGGTAACAAGTGAAACCGTCAGCAATTCAGTTCAATATCAGAAGTCCAGATTAACGCCAACCCTGAAAAGGATAAATCAAAATGACTTTTAAAATAAAAGATTTAAACAGATCACAAAAGACGCGCAACAGATTGGCTAAAATAGCTCGTGAATTAAAGCTCGCTTTACCATCTACCTGCAAAATCGATGATGTTTGCGTATTGATTACCGACGATAAAGGCCCGCACAGTTTTCAGGGCAAGAATAAAGAACAAAACGCATATTTCAACCAAATGGATAAGCGTAGCAGACCGGCCATTGTCGTTATCACAAAAGAACCAATTCGAATTCAATTCGATTGGCTGAGTTACCCGGACGAGTTGAAAGTTAATAAGGTGATAAACAAGATGTGCAAGTTGAGTTCTGACTATACGTCTGGAATATATAAAACCGTAAAAATAAAACCCTTCTCCGATGATGTGGGATCATTAGAGATTATCAAAGGCTTCACCACCGTAGAGCAGGCGTTGGAATTAGCGCAACGTATGCAGTTGGCTATTGCTGAAATACTTTAGAAATCCCTGCCCATGCCCCCAGTATGTCGAGACAGTAAAAAAACGCCGTTAGCGTCAATCTCGTCGATTAGTTAAAGACAACCTGGTTTCCTTAAAATCTTGAACATGGCTGTTTCAAAAATGAGATGCAAAGCTTGATGACCATGAACTTCCAGTTATTTTAAAAAACCGAAAACTTGACCGCGTGGAGTATAATTTTGTATAAGAAGGCAGATGAAGATTTCGAGAACTAACTTCTCTTATTCACTGCTTTTCTGTATCATTTAAAGGTTTCATATCCTCTAAAAACCTATACATCGGTATGCTTTTTAACTCCCTACTTATTACCTTTTTGTTCTTTCTTTGATACTCCACCTGATACTGATACTGCATCATTTTCGTTAAGTCTTCTTGATCCTCCGGCACCTTCAGCACGATGCAAATATGTCCTATATTATCAAGCCATTTGCTGTCTTTTTTTATTGCTAACATTGCCTTTCCTCTAAATATTTTGGTAATTTTCCACTAGGTTTTGCAGATAACTTTGCAAAATGCTTATAAACCGGTTGATAGTAACCGCCCACTGAAACTACATCTTTGCTTAGATTTCATTGTTTATCTCCTCTTTTTTATTTTTATGAGGAGCACAAAAAAGCCGAACGCCTCAATGTGACTTTAACGAAGTCATACTCGGCAATTCGGCTTTCCTGATTTAGGATCCGCAACTTTCTGTCCCTACGTTACCATAGGTTTGGCTTTATTGATCAAATTAAAATAATCCTACCATAATTTTAAAAAAGTTTCTACTGAATATTTTTTTCAACTTTGAATGCTTTGAACTAACCAGTAGTCAAGGGAACTATAGGCTTAACAATGCAGTCATTTTAATGGTCCTGCCATAAATCTGAATCGCTGCTCCTGGCAGAAACCGACCGTTTGGAAAAGGCTATATGCCGCTAATCTTATCAAATCAATTTACTTGACAGGCTTTTCATCATTCAACGCATACCAGCCAATGGTAATCCTGTAAACTAACAACACGACTGTTGCAATTAAAATAAAAAAACCGACACCCATTTCTAAAGTCACCCCGGACACAGCAAACCCTGCCAAAGTTATCCAAACGGTTTTGATTTGCCAGTTGAAATGAGATTCTAGCCAAGTCCCCTGCACTTCTTTTCGCTTGTAGAAGTTAATCGCCACTCCCAGCAGCAATGGCAATCCTGCCAGCATAAAGGTTAGTGCCTGACATAGGTAGACTGTGGCCGCCAGTTTTTTTAAAGTTTGCAATTTCTCAGTATCTTTTTGTTCAGTCGTAATATCATTCATAATAAACCTGCCTATTGAGTTTTTTTGTTACATGATTTTTCAATCAAATAATATCATACTATCTAATGCCTAACAGGTCTGTCATATACTACAAAAACCAGTGTTAATTCCCAAAAGCCGCATCCAGTACCTCTATCCAATGCCTGACCGGAATAGAGGTCATACTTTGAATATGTGTCAGACAGCCGATATTTGCAGTGGCGATAACATCCGGTTCCGCACTTTCCAGTGCATTGACTTTATCCTGCAATAATTGCTGCGATAATTTCGGCTGCAGCAGCGAATAAGTCCCGGCCGAACCACAACACAAATGCGGATTGGCTACCGTGCTTATGTCAAATCCCAGGCTGCCCAATAGGGTTTCCACTGCGCCCCCCAATTGTTGTCCGTGCTGCAGAGTGCAGGGAGATTGAAACGCCACCGTGCCGATAATGTCGGGTTTTAACGACGATAAATCCTCAGCAGCCAGAACTTCAACCAAATCCCGCGTTGCGGTTGAAATTCGTTGGGCTTTCTCTGCATAAAAAGAATCATGCTTTAAGATGTCACCGTATTCTTTCACCATCAAGCCACAGCCACTCGCCGTCATCACAATCGCTTCCACGCCCTGTTCCAGATACGGAAGCCACGCATCGATATTGCGACGCATGAAATCCAAAGCGTCCGCGTGTTCCGACAGGTGATAACTTAACGCCCCGCAACAACCCGCCGTTGGTACAACTAGCAGGCTGATTCCCAATTTATCCAAAACCCGTACCGCCGCTGTGTTAATCGCAGACCCGAGTATGGGTTGCACACAGCCCGCCAATACCAGCATTTTCCTTCTGTGGGTATTTTGTGGCGATTGTAAACCCGTTTGGCGAATATCAGGAATTTTGCTGCGCAAACGGGCGGGTATCATGGGCTTAAAGATTTGCGCACATCGGAACAATAAGGCGAAACGTCGCGGATACGGTAACACTGCGCACAGTAGGCGACGTTTAACACGCTCCATCCACGAACGGCGCACTTGTTGCTCGACAACAGCGCGCCCTATATCCAGTAAACGCCCATAATTTACCCCCGACGGACAGGTAGTTTCGCACGCACGGCAAGTCAGGCAGCGATCCATATGTTGCTGCGTTTGTTTGCTGGCCGCAACCCCTTCCAATACCTGCTTGATCAGGTAAATGCGCCCGCGCGGACCGTCACGTTCATCACCCAGTATTTGATAAGTCGGACAAGTGGCATTGCAAAAACCGCAGTGCACACAGGAACGCAGAATAGCTTCGGCTTCCTGTGCCTGGGCAGTATTTTCTAATGCAATCAGTGTACGGGTTTGCATTACCAGCCCTCATATAATCGCCCGACATTAAAAATGCCGTGCGGATCAAATGCCAGTTTAATGTTGCGATGCAATTGCCACAGACCCTTAGACAAGGGCTGGAATTCACCGCCCAAGGGCGACCGAAACCGGCAGGCATAACCTCCTCGCACGTGTGCAGCTTGAAAAATTGTCTCTACAGGTTGATCGGATTTCAACCAGCGTAAGGCACCGCCCCAGTCGATAAACCATGTACCCGGTAAATTGGGTTGCGCTGTCGCTGAAGCCAGTGACAAACGCCACAGCGTTGTCTCACCCTGAAAAAAACCCAATCTTTGCTCGCGCACATCCGCCCAAAACGAAGCAGCCTCATTATCAGGAAGTATATCGCCGCCGAGTTTTAGCTGCGCAGCTGCAATGGCTGTTTCCGCACCTGACAGACGAATCCGCACCGCCTCGCCATCAAAACATGCCGCTGATATTGGCCAGTTCTGGCCCGCCCAACGATTCATCTGCATCAGTGCAGCGCAAATATTAGCGTAATATCGGCTTCCGGTTGCGGCAACACTTTCATCGAAATGTCCAGTACCACGCCCAGCGTACCGAGTGCACCCACCATCAAACGCGACACATCAAAACCGGCGACATTCTTCATTACCTCGCCGCCAAATTTGAGGATTTCTCCGTGGCCGTTCAGAAGTTTTGTCCCCAACACAACATCCCGCACCGCACCTGCGTAAGGTCTACGAGGGCCGGATAAACCAGTCGCTACTGCACCACCCAAAGTCGCATCCGATCCAAAATGCGGCGGTTCAAATGCCAGCATTTGCCCGTGTTCTGCCAAAACTGCCTCGATGTCAGCCAGGCGTGTACCGCAACGGGCAGTTATAACCAGTTCAGTCGGCTCATAATTGATGATGCCACGGTGTTCAGCAACTGACAACGGCTCACCTTGCGTGGGTCGGCCATAAAATGCTTTGCTACCGTTACCGACGATATCCACAGAGGTTTGGTCGGCAATCGCGGCTAACACCCGCTCACGTAACAACACACTGGCATCAGAGTCGGATTCAATCATGGCTTCAAAACCTGTCGAGTTCGGGGTGCGGTGTGTGACCATGATGGACATGCAGCGCTCCATATTCTGCGCAACGCGGGAGACTTGGAATCGCCTTGCCTGGATTCAGCAAGCCGCATGGATCGAATGCCGCTTTGAGCGCATGAAACTGGCGCAATTCAGCGCTGGAAAATTGCACACACATCTGGTTTATTTTCTCCATGCCAACCCCATGTTCACCTGTAATCGTACCACCCGCCGCCACGCATAGTTGCAAAATCTGACTGCCAAATGCTTCAGCGCGCGCCAACTCACCCGGCTGATTGGCATCATACAAAATCAAGGGATGTAAATTGCCGTCGCCGGCATGAAACACATTAGCCACAGCAAGACCAAACTCTTCCGATAAAGCTGCGATACCTCGCAACACTTCAGCCAAACGCCTTCTGGGAATCGTACCATCCATACAATAATAATCCGGCGACAAGCGTCCGACTGCCGGAAATGCCGCTTTGCGTCCCGCCCAAAACTTTTTACGCTCGGCTTCGTTTTGTGCATGCCGTACCTCAGACACACCGTTAGCGAACAAAATAGCTTGAGCGCGTTCCAAATCAGCCGCCACCTGCCATACCATCCATTTCGCACAGCACCAGGGCGGCGGCTTCAACCGGATAACCCGCATGAACAAACGCTTCAGCGGCACGAATCGCCAGGTTATCCATCATTTCCAGGCCGGCAGGGATTAATCCTGCACCTATAATGGCCGTGACCGCTTCTCCCGCTTGCTCAATGTCCGCAAATACAGCCAGCAATGTCGAAGCCGTTTCCGGCAACGGCAATAATTTGAGTGTGACTTCAACAATCACACCCAACAAGCCCTCCGAACCCGTTAGCACCGCCAGCAAATCATAACCCGCGCAGTCCAGACCTGCCC
>NQJG01000100.1:0-4851 GCA_002256465.1 Methylococcaceae bacterium NSP1-1
CAGCTTGAAAAGGAGAAACAGTTCTTTACCTTGAAGGAAGCGCAGAAGGCTTCTTTGGGCTGTAGCAACGCGGAAGACCAAAGAAGCCTTCTGCGCAACTAAATCTAATCAATAATTTGGGGTCTGGCATAGCGCCCGACATACTATAATGTCCATATTCACGCGTAAAGAGTCCTAAAAATATATCATAATTGTTTTGAGAGGGCCATAAGATTGGTTTAGGCTCGAAGCCCTCTAAGCGCGAGAATGATTTTTTTCGGCAATTATGTCAAGGATGGGCAGGCTTTATTGCGCATCAGAATAAGCGACAAAAGGTGCATACCGTACAATACACGATCAGATTGAACTCACGACTCGGAATTTCACATTTACGGCGACATAGCCCAGAATTAATTATGATCGAACTAAAGACAGGGGCTGGCTGGTCATTTAAAATAAACGACGGCTTAAGACAAAAAGCAATGAAATCCAATATTGGAATATGGGCCGTGGTTATTCTGACGAGCTTTCTTATGTCTGGTTGCTCGAGCATACGCGCGAGGACTGAAACCCCTGATAAAAAATGGACAATCTATCCCGGCATTAAGCGGGACGTAAAAGAGACGGGCGAGCTATTCAGAGGTGAAAGTCCGGATCCGGGTTGGATCAAGGGGGTAATAGCAGCCATCCTTATTGCCGACCTGCCTTTTTCGGCCGTCTTCGATACGTTTGTGGCGCCCTATGATCTATATCGGATTTACACCCCGAAGCACTCCGGAGAAGCCAGCGAATCATCGAAACAGCCCTCATCACGATAACCGACGGCGGCATAACCAAAGATGGACGTTAAAAAGCGGATAAAACGTTGCCTACCGAGCACAGCTAACGCACAGCATTTACCCCAAATAACTCTGCCAAAGCTTCAACCTTATCAAAATCAGGCCTATCCTCATAAACTCCGCTCATAGCCAACTCCGGCTGCATACCGCGCACGAATAAATAACGAACGCCGCCAAAATGGGTTTCATAGTCATAACCGTGCAAGCGGTTTTGTAAATAGCGATGCAATACCACCGTATAAATCCAGTATTGCAGACCATAATTGTGTTCACGCATGGCAAGGGTTAAAGTTTCTTCTTGATAATCCGGCAAGCTGTTGGTTTTGTAGTCCATAACATAATAGAGGCTTTTATATTCGCAGATAAGGTCTATAAATCCGGTCAGATAACCGCACATAAGCTTGCTATCCAGGGATTGAAAGGCAGCAGTGCCCTGCAAAATCCGGTTGATTTGACTGGCATCCATGGTCTGCATGGATAAATAAAAGGGCATTTCTTTTAAACATTTGTTTTCCTCCAGATTCATCAAGCAAAAATCAGAATCCGCATCAGAAAGCGCCGTTGCAACAACGGCTTGCAAAAGCGTATCCATCATGTCCGGCTGCTCCAGTTTTAAACCATAACGCTGGCAGGCTTTATCCCGTTGCGCGGATATATCCTTGCCCTTTGCCAGATCGATAAACGCATTATTTTCCAATAGATCATGGACGACATTACCGGTATGCGCGCCTCTGGGCAATTCCATAAACGAACTACCCGTTATTCCCGGTTCCATGAGAATGTCTTGTTGCTCTCTCGCCTTATCTTCGGGCAATTCAGGTGCATCGAGTTGGCTTAATACCGATAAAGCCGTATAGCTACTCATTTGCCAGCTGGTGTATAACGATCTGCTACGTTTTTTTGCCTGAAACTCTGTTTGTACAACGGTTTTTTGATAAATGCCTTCTCCTCGTTCCCGAGCTTCAGCTTCAGAGCCAGGCACATCCAGTAACAGATAGTCAAATGAATGCTCGGCTTGATCTTTAAATGCTTGCAATATTGCTTGTTGCCGGCAAAAATCAGTGTCTGCAAAATCAAGTAACCAGGCCAGAGCCGAATCATTGGCTGTTTGCTCAGAGCGTACATCAACCCATACTATGTAGCAACGGTACTTGGCCCGGGTGACTGCCACATAAAGCATCCGTAAATCTTCAGCTAACTCTTCCCTTAACGCGAGTGAACGATGTCGCTCAAAATCTTCTGAGCCTAAGTCGACTATCATGCGCCCATCGACATGACATTTAATTAACTGCTGTTCGCTATTCAAACGAACACTACGCTGCCAAAGACAAGGACAAAACACCACAGAATATTCCAGTCCTTTGGATCGGTGCATGGTAACAATCTTCACCGTATCATCATCACTTTCAAGTCGTAATTGCTGATTTTCAGCATTACTTGCTTTGGTAATAGCGGCTCGCAACCAGTCCAGAGTTTTATTGATACCCAAATGCTCATCAACAGCGGCCTCCTGCACCAGCTCAATAAGATGATGCAAATTGGTCAACTGTCTTTCAGCCATCACATTTTTGGAGAGGCTTGGCCTGATTTTTTCATGTGCCAGCAAGTGTTGCATCATTGCCATCAATCCGTTTTTAAGCCAATCCTGATAATAGCCAGAGAAGCGTGACATCCAGTTATCCAGTGCAGTTTCGTTATTGATGAGCTGATAGAGCGCTTGTCCATCAAGAGCAAACCAGCTTAATGTCAATGCTTGCTTGAGCAATCCGCTGTCGCCGGGATTTGCCACTGCCTGTAACAATACGTGAAGATCCAGGGCCTCCTGCGAAGCAAAAACCGATTCCGTGTTATTTATTACTGAAGGCACCCCTGC
Organism: Methylococcaceae bacterium NSP1-1; assembly: GCA_002256465.1. Lineage (GTDB taxonomy): Bacteria > Pseudomonadota > Gammaproteobacteria > Methylococcales > Methylomonadaceae > Methylobacter_C. The sequence continues at coordinate 2,692 of NQJG01000100.1, forward strand.
CAAGCGCAATGCCGCTTGATAGTCTCTGGCCTGAGTATTAGTCCTTACCAGAATGGCAATATCTTTGGGCTGTAAGATCCTATTAGCTGGCTGTAGAGTGTATTCCTGCGTCAATAAGTCAATGATTTCATTGATGACAACATAGCTGATCACCTCAGAAGCCTTGCCGGCTGTCCAATAGCCTGTTTTGCTATCGCTCTCCGGCAACTGCCAAAGCATCATCGGTGCGATTGCCTGTCCTTTCAAATGTAACTCACCGTCAACTGCAGACTTGGCTGATTGAACATTGTGAAATGCCAGGTCTTCCAGCAAAAAAGCCTGTTCCCGTTGAAATAGCGCATTCACCGCATCGACTAACCGCGGATGCGAGCGCCAGTTTTTGCCTAACGTAAATTTATGCTCTGCCTGTTTTTGTGCGTCCAGATAAGAATAAATATCTGCGCCCCGGAACTTGTAAATCGCCTGCTTGGGATCGCCAATCAGATATAAATACTGGCTGGCCGCTGCAAATACAGAAGAGAAAATAAACCACTGACTGTTATCGGTATCCTGGAATTCATCGATTAAAGCGACTTCAAAACGTTGCTGTAATTCAGCGATCAGCAGCAGGCCTTTTTCACCTTGTAATGCCTCAGCCAGCCGGGTAATCAGATTGTCAAACGACATAACATTAAGCTGTTGTAGTCGTTTATCCAGTTCAACGCGCAAGGTTTCCAGCAACGTTCTACGAAAAACCAGCGCAATGTGTTTGAACGCTTTAGCCAGCGCGTCGAAAATTGCAGTATTTATCGCCAATCCAGCCAGGTAGTCTGCTCTACGTTGATCGCTGTTCTCGGTTTTATTGGCTCTAAATTTATTACCATGCAAGGCATCTTTTAATCCATTTTCGGTTAATAACACGAAAGCCTCACTACTCGGAATCTGAGTCGTATGTCCCTGCAACCAATCCCTTAATGAAGCGCATTCCCGTTCAAAATTATCGCTATAACGGTTCTTGAATTTCTGGTCAGCAAAACTATCTTTCACAGATTTCTCACAATGCTCCAGTTCGGCTTTAGCTAAATCCGCCAACCCTTGCAGTTCATTTAATGCCGTATCCAGACTTTCAACAGCTGGAAAAACGCTGACGTGATCGGCAATAAAATCAACGCTGGCAAGCAGCTTATCCGGAGTTTTATAGTCGGCAGTTAATACAGCGGCTTCCCAGGCAGATCGGTTATAAATCTGCCGACGCCAGAAATCATCTGCACAAGCCTGTTTAATAACTGCCAGATCATTAGTCAATTCAGCGTCAAATAATTGCCCGCTTTCCAGGGCATGTTCTCGCAAAACACGCTGACAAAAGCCGTGTATGGTAAAAATTCCTGCCTTATCTATATCCAGCAGTGCCTGAGCAAGACGTTGTTTTATCAGCTCCGGTTCTATGACGAGATTAGCTAGCCAGTCGATAACATTACTGTCTATTCCCCCTGTATGCCCATCCAAAGCCCTTTTGGCTTCAGCCAGCCTAACCCGAACACGGCCTTTAAGTTCTTCAGTTGCCGCTTTGGTAAAAGTAACCACCAGCACCTTATCAATCGTCATACCTTGTTCAACCACAAAGCGTAAAACCAGCATTGCTATGGCATAGGTTTTTCCTGTTCCGGCACTGGCTTCAATCAGGTTTACACCTTTAAGCAATTCAGTTCGCACCGGATCAAAATAGTTAGTTTCCATCAATGAACTCTCTGCCTTTTAGTTGCCATTTTAGTTACCATGAAAATATATCTTTCATTTTCCCGGGTGATGATATTCAGCTGTAAGACGAAAAAATCTGCTGAAGAACGTAATATATTTTAGATAATCCGACATACTCTCAGTTTAATCATGATGGGTAATTTCAGATACACTAAAACATTACATAAAAACATAAAAAACAGCTAAACTATCATTTTTACACTAAGGTAAGCTAATGAAAAATAGAAACATTCTTTCGAAACACAGTCTTAATGCGATAGCAATAGGGTTTCTGGCTTCCAGTTCTCTAGTGATAGCAGCAAATTATGACGCACTGAATCAACAAGACAATTTTAGTAGTCTGGAGCAAATTGCTCCGCAAACAACTGAACAGGGACGTTCTATTTCAGCGCTAGAATCATTCCAGCAAGCAGAAAAAAGCAA
>NQJG01000100.1:4891-5721 GCA_002256465.1 Methylococcaceae bacterium NSP1-1
AGAGCGAATTACCTTGAAGTGCTTAACCTCCTAAAACAGAACAAGCTGGAAGAAGCCCAAAACAAGATTTCCTCATTATTAAAGCAGAATCCGAATGAAGCGGATTACTATAATTTAAAAGCACTATTAGAAACACTGAAGAAAGATACAACTGCGGCTCAAGAAAGCTATGAAAAAGCAATCAAACTGGAACCGAATAATATTCTTGCGCACCTTGGTACGGCAAAATTGTCTTTAGAAAATGGACAACTTGATAAAGCCAAAGAGTATGCCAAGAAAGCATTGGCTATAAATGATAAAACGATCAACGCCTATCTTCTTTTAGCTGATATAGCTTATAAACAAAAAGACAATGCCGAAGTAGAAAAAGTTTTATTAACAGCGCAGGAAAAAGTAAAGGGTGATATCAAGGCAGAAATAGAAGTAATCAAAAGCCTAGGGAAGTTTTATGGCATTCAGAAGCAACCAGAAAAAATCCTGTCATTAACCGAAGAGCTAGACAAACGTTATCCCAATAACGCTATGGCGCTTAATCTACTCGCTCAAGCTCAAATTATTAATAATAAAAAACCATTAGCCGAACAAACACTGCAGAAACTGATTGGTCTGGACAAACAGGATGTCGGCAATCGGTTATTATTGGTCAGATTGCTGAGTGAACACCCCGATAAAGACAAAGAGACACTGGCATTATTGGATGAAACGGCGCTCATAAACCCCGATAGCCCGGAAGTGCTGGTTTTTAAAGCTGCTTATTTAATTAAACTGAAACGCAATGAAGATGCCTTGGCATTGGCCAATAAAATTGCGGTTGTTCACAATGGCATCAT
>NQJG01000101.1 GCA_002256465.1 Methylococcaceae bacterium NSP1-1
AGTTCTTTGGTGGAGTTATCGAGGGTACTTTTGATTCTGATGCCGGTAACACCCATGTCGTTCCCAAGAACTTCATCGAGATTGGCATTCCATTCTATGACGACATTACCGTTTTGTGATTTTTCAATCAGTTTATTAGAGAGAATTTTTTCAGAACGGAATTTGTCACGGCGATGAACTACGGTAACTTTTGAGGCGATATTTGCCAAATAGAGGGCTTCTTCCACCGCAGTATTGCCGCCGCCAATCACTGCTACGGGTTTATTGCGATAGAAAAAGCCATCACAGGTCGCACAAGCCGAAACACCTTTGCCTTTAAAGAATTCTTCAGACTCCAAACCTAAATAGCGTGCTGAAGCACCGGTTGCAATAATCAGCGCATCACAGGTGTAAGTGCCTGAGTCACCTGACAAGGTGAATGGGCGGGCACTTAAATCGGCGGTATGGATGTGGTCAAAGATAATCTCGGTTTCAAATCGTTCTGCGTGCAGTCGCATTCTTTCCATGAGATCCGGGCCTTGCAAACCCTCGACATCGCCGGGCCAGTTATCAACTTCTGTGGTGGTGGTTAATTGCCCACCTTGTTGCATGCCGGTTATGATCACTGGATTCAGGTTAGCGCGGGCTGCATAAATAGCGGCTGTGTAACCTGCAGGGCCAGAGCCAAGAATTAAAAGGCGGCAGTGTTTAGGGTCAGTCATTAAAAAAACCTCTACGGGAGCTAAATTAGGATTAATTATAAGAATTATGCAGGTGAAACCCTGTTTCGTAAATGTTATTGTGTATGCTATCTGTTTATGTCTATAAACAAGCTGGATTTTTTTGTAATCAATATTAATGTAGAATGTGTAATTATTGATCTATAATCCTGTTTTATTAGTATTAATATATGTCGAGTCATAATTTATGTCAGCTGTAATGGAAGAAAAAACATTTCGAGGATTACGCGAAATTGCGCTCTTGGGCTTTTTTGCGGTTGCCTTGTTTTTTTTAATTGCCTTGATTACTTTTAGTAACGAGGATGCAGGCTGGACACACAGCGGTGCGGTGCAGACAGTCACGAATGCCTGTGGTGTTTTTGGAGCGTGGCTTGCTGATTTTACTCTCAGCTTTTTTGGGTTAATTGCCTATCTGTTTCCAGTCATTATCTCCTGGCACGGTTATCTGTTTTATAGTCAGGCTAAACAAAGACAACAAAAAATGACTATTGCTTTACAGTGGCTAGGCTCAATAGCAACCATTGTTTCCGGCGCCGCATTATTATATTTGTATGTATTAAGAGTGGGAGTAGAACTGCCGGGCAGCACAGGGGGCATTTTAGGTCAGGAAACAGGCGATGCTGTACTGATTTTATTCGGTAATTCAGGGGCCACCTTGTTTTTAATAGTTCTGTTATTGTCCGGAATTACTCTGGCTACCGATCTATCCTGGGTAGCCTTTATTGATCTAATTGGTAAATATACGGTATTTGTATGTCGTGTTGTTAGTTATGGCATTGCTAATTTATGGCGGGAAAGTTCAGACAACTCTGTTCAGTCGTTTGATAACATTTCTGAAAAGCCCGAGACCCGGAGAAAGCCCGGTGTTAAACCTGTACCTGGTATTCAAGTTGAATCCAGTGGCGAAAAAGTTGTAATGCAGGTTGAAAAAAACAACAAACAACTGCAAAAACAACCACCGCCTAAATATAATTTAAGCGAAGGCGTATTGCCTTCTTTAGCTTTGCTGGATGAACGAGATATTCGGGTTATCGGTTATTCGCAAACTGATTTGGAGGAAATGTCACGACTGGTAGAAGATATTCTTGCAGATTTTAACGTCGCTGTCGCTGTTGTGGGTTTTCATCCCGGTCCTGTTATTACCCGTTTTGAATTGCAGCCCGCAGCCGGCGTAAAAGTCAGTCGTATTAGCAGCTTATCCAAAGACTTGGCGAGGGCTTTGTCAGTTACCAGCGTGCGTATTGTGGAAATTATCCCGGGTAAATCGGTAGTTGGTCTTGAAATTCCCAACAGAGAACGGGAAATGGTGACACTGCGGGAATTATTGGTATCGCCCGCATTTGAAAAGGCGAAATCCTTGCTGACATTGGCAATGGGCAAGGATATTTCCGGCGCGCCTTTGGTGGCCGATTTGGGTAAAATGCCACATGCCCTTGTTGCCGGCACTACCGGGTCAGGAAAATCGGTCGCTATCAATACCATGATTCTCAGCTTGCTTTATAAAGCTACGCCCGAACAAGTGCGGCTGATTATGATAGATCCTAAAATGCTGGAATTATCGGTTTATGAAGGCATACCGCATTTATTAACACCCGTTGTTACCGACATGAAGGAAGCCAGCAATGCCTTGCGCTGGGCGGTTGCTGAAATGGAAAGACGTTACAAATTAATGTCCAAAATGGGAGTCAGAAACATTGCCGGTTATAATCATTTGATTGATGAAGCGGCAGCAAGAGGCGAGACCATCAGAGATCCCATGTTTCAACTGCTAAATCCGCTGGAAGAAGGTGAAGATTTCCCCGTCCTGAATAAATTACCCAGCATTGTCATAGTCATTGACGAATTAGCCGACATGATGATGATTGTCGGTAAAAAGGTTGAAGAATTAATTGCCCGTTTAGCGCAAAAAGCCAGAGCAGCGGGTATTCATTTGATTTTGGCAACGCAACGCCCGTCGGTTGATGTACTGACCGGACTGATTAAAGCCAACGTGCCGACTCGTATTTCCTTTCAGGTTTCATCACGCATTGATTCACGCACCATTCTTGATCAAGGCGGCGCGGAAACGTTGTTAGGCAATGGTGACATGTTGTTTTTGCCTTCTGGCACCAGTATTCCGATCCGTGCTCATGGCGCCTTTGTCGATGACCATGAAGTGCATCGCGTAGTTGAGTTTTTAAAACAAACCGCGCCCCCCGATTATCTGGAAGATATTACCCGGGAATCCTCTGACTACAATGATGGCTACAGTATGAACGGTGACAGTAGCAGCAATTCAGAGACCGATGCTTTATATGATGAAGCCGTACAGTTTGTTACCGAATCCCGCAAAGCCTCGATATCCAGTGTCCAGCGGCGTTTTAAAGTGGGTTATAACCGTGCCGCCACGATGATTGAAGATATGGAAGCCGCGGGTATTGTGAGTGCGGCGGAGTCTAATGGCTCAAGAGTTGTGCTTGCACCGCCGCCAGTGAAGGATTAATAGTGAGCTATGTAACAATCGGTATTGTCATTGTCGCTATTTCGGCTCTGGGCGGTGTATTTTTCATCAAACGAAATTCCTCGCAGCAGCCTAAACAAGTGAAGGCAGTTCTCTTTGGGCTTTATTTTTGGGGGTTGATTTTTTTACAGCTGATTTTTTTTGGGTTGGGTTATTATCTGATTAAAAAATGAAATCTGCAGGTCGGGTTACGACCGCATGGGCAGATAGTTGCTCCTGCAATACTTGCATTCTCCACATCCATGTGGATTATGCCGGAGATATGACACCAAGGATACAGGAGCTGCGTAGCGATGTGCCGAGCGATAGAGAAACCTGGCTTTTTTATTCCTCTGTAACCTTCTGATAATAAAAATTAATTTTTTAAATCCTTTTTTGGATTAATAGCTAAATTTATAATGAATAACAATTTAGCCCGTTAATCCTGAGCAAAATGTTGGTTCGGGGAAACTTCTGGCCAGTAAGGCGACACCCCGTCAACTGCCTTAAAACGGTCATAACAACTTATTCAAACAACACTATAATCGCAAGGTTATATTCATCTAATCAACTTTGGGGCAAAACATGACTGAAAAATATATCTATTCATTTCAAAAAGGCGACGGAAAAAATAAAGTACTCCTGGGAGGAAAAGGTGCCAATCTGTGCGAAATGACTCAGATAGGACTTAACGTACCGCCGGGATTTGTCATCACTACCAAAGCTTGTCTGGATTATCTTGAAAACCATCAATTACCCGAAGGTTTACTGGAAGAAGTTAAAGCCCATATCGCCGAAGTTGAAGTACTCTCAGGTAAACAGTTTGGTGGCAGCCATAACCCATTGCTCGTGTCGGTACGCTCTGGCTCGGCTATCTCAATGCCGGGCATGATGGATACCATTCTGAATTTAGGGTTAAATGCCCAAACCCTGACCGGTCTGATTGAGCAGACTGGCGATGCGCGCTTTGCCTATGATGCCTACCGCCGTTTTATTCAGTTATTCGGTAAGGTTGCATTGGGTATTGATGATGAAAAATTTGACCAGCATTTCGACGCGATCAAAAAACAAGCCGGGATTAAAGCCGATGTGGGTCTGGATGCCGGACATCTGCGCCAAATCAGTGAACTGTTTCTCCAGGTGGTTTTGGAAGAAACCGGCAAGCCTTTTCCTGAAGATGTTTATGAACAACTGGAATTATCTATAAAAGCGGTATTCAATTCCTGGATGGGCAAACGTGCAGTCGATTACCGGCGCGAATTTCATA
>NQJG01000102.1 GCA_002256465.1 Methylococcaceae bacterium NSP1-1
GCAATATTGCCGACCAGATCAATAAGGCCGCCCAAACTGGTGGGATCGAGGTTTTGCAGCGCAAAGACTTTGGGCAAAACGCCTTTGAGCGAAGGGTTCTCTTTCTCGATGGCATCCATCGCGTCATCAATAAACTTGCCGATATCCGGCTGTTTGGCTTTGGCAAGCAAGAATGACCAACGGGCATCAGGCGGGACAAAGAAGATATTTTCAGCTTTGTATTCGTCCTTGTCTTCCGGATCGGCTCCGGCATACTCCCCTTCACCAGCTTGCAGTTTGGCGAAATGTTCTTCAAATGAATCGGAAATATATTTGAGGAAGATCAAGCCCAATACGACATGCTTGTATTCGGCGGCATCGATGTTTTTGCGCAGTTTATCGGCGGCTTTCCAAAGTTGTTTTTCGAGGGGTTCATCTTTGACTTCTTTTACAGCTTTCGCCATGAGCTTTCCTGTTCGCTTTGTTGAATCAATAAAAAAATTTGGAACAGTTTAAAGGATTATGATTCCGGATGGACAAAAAACCATACAAAAGTCGAGTTCGTTTATGCGATATTAGCAAAGCTTTCTAAGTCCCTCAACCAAGCGATGCGTGGCGATATTGGCAGTGCCTTCATCAAGCATTCCATAAGATACACGCAGATAGCAACGGTCGTCTAAACCAAAGGCACAGCCCGGAATTACGGCAACTTTAAACTCGCTAATTAACGATTTTACCAATTGCAAATCGTTTCTTTTGGTATTCAATTTCAGCAGCAAGTAAAACGCGCCCTCGGTTGCGACTATTTGCACTCCGTTCAAGGATTGTAACTGTGCAGTAACTTGCGCGCGGATTTTTGCCAACTGTTGTAACCGGGTTTTGCAGTATGAGGAACCTGTTTCCAATGCACCTATTGCGGCGTACTGGGTAATCAGCGGTGGACAAATCAAATTGGTATCTTGAACTTTCAGCAGTGACGGTAATAGTGCTTCCGGGAAAACCAGATAGCCTACGCGCCAACTGGCGAATCCGTAGGCTTTGGACAGCGAGTAGAGGGAAATTGTGTGTTGCTCCGCACCTGAAATGCTGCCGGGAGAAAAATGCCGGGCTTCGCCGTAGGTAAAATATTCGTAGGCTTCATCGCTGATATGATACAAACCGTACTCTTTGCATAGCTGGTTAACGGCGCGAAGATCGGTTTCAGGATACACGGCACCGCTGGGATTGTTGGGCGAGACGGTAACGATGGCGCGGGTTTTTTCGGTGATTGCTGCTCGTAAGGCATCGAGTTGTAATTGATAGTTGGCATCGGTTGGAACAGGCACGGGTGTACAGTTGCGCATTCGCACCGCCATTTCCTGATTGAAATAGTAGGGCAGGGGTAAAATGATTTCATCACCAGGGTCGGCGATTGTCAGTAAGACATTCAAAAACGCCATGTTGGAACCGGCGGTGACCATGACGCGGTAGCCGCTTATGCAGTCTATACTGTTTTCGGTGAGTAGTTTTGTCTCGATTAATTCCAGAAGACCTTTATACCCAAGCGGTGGGCCGTATAAATGTTCTTCCGGCCGCGTACCGAAATTGCGGATGGCTTGTAGTGCTGCTGCGGGAGGTGGATAGGACACCATGCCTTGACCCAATGATAAAGTGCCGGGCGTATTGCGCGTCCACTCGCCAATTACCGGGATAATCGGAGTTTGTACTGAGGTTATTGTGTGGCCGATGTGCATGAGACGATTTTCCTTATAGTGAATCAAATTAAACGTTCTCGGTTTTAAGCTGTCGGCTCCCCTCTTGCCTCAAGTTCGGATAATTCTGTCAGGGTATTGATGTTAATAAATATCTCTGGCTCGTTGCTGAAATCAGCTTTCACCATTTTTTGTTGTTCCAGCCAGCGGTCGAGTTTACGTTGACCACTGGTCAAGTAGTTTTGCAGGCTGTTTTTTAGCGATGTTTTTATCGCTAAGAAAACCGGATGCAAACGTTCTCCGTCAAAAGCGACAGCGACATCAGCATCATTTTCAGCACGGGTAGCTAACAATTTTTGCAAATGTTCAGCTTTAATTAATGGTGAATCACAGGGCATAACAACCAGCACATCTGTATCCGTGTAGAGCATTGCAGTTAACACGCCCGCCAAAGGCCCATCAAAACTGTCGGTTTGATCGGCAATTACAGGTAATCCAAACGCCTCATACTGTTCCTTGTTACGATTGGCATTGATAAGCGACTGATCGGCAACGGCGGTGAGGGCTGCTATGGCATAACTTACCATCGGGCGACCTTTATAGTTTATCAGGCCTTTATCCTGATTATTCATACGTCGGGCAAGTCCGCCGGCAAGAATTACGCCTGTTACTGTTTTCTGATTGTTCATCATGCTAAGTTTTGTTTACTATTAGTATTGGTCCAAAATCATTTGTTATACAGCAATCGGTTATAATCAGCGGTCAGGCAATGAAGCTGTTTACCGCAAACGTATCCGGACTGATCAAGGTATATTTTTGTTAGTCCTACATCATAACCTGGATGTGGATAGCTATCATCAAGGCAAAACTCTTCGTTTTTATTTAATGACTCTAACCATAGAGCATTAAATCTGTTTTCAGTTAAAATGAACCAACTTTTAAAACGCCATTCGATTTTGCAGTTGTGCAATAGAGAAAGTCATGCCTAACTTGGCCATCAAACAAGCTACTTATCAGGACATTATTGATTTGCCGGAAAATATCGTCGGCGAGATCATTAATGGTCAACTGGAAACCCATCCGCGTCCTTCTCCAAAACATGCTGTAGCTTCTTCATCTATTGGTGCGGAATTAGTTTCGCCTTTTCAAAAAGGCCGGGGTGGTCCCGGTGGCTGGTGGATTATAGATGAACCTGAATGTCACTTGAGTACGCATGTTTTAGTACCTGATCTTGCGGGTTGGCGCAGGCAAAGAATGCCCACTTTACCTGAAGCAGCCTGGTTTGATGTTGTTCCTGACTGGATTTGTGAAATTTTATCACCCTCAACCGCACGCCTGGATAGGATTATTAAAATGCCTCTTTATGCACAACTGGGCGTTATCCACCTGTGGCTGATTGACCCTTTACTGCAAACTCTGGAAGCCTACCAATTGCACGATTTGCACTGGCTATTAATCGGTACCTTTGCCAATGACCAAGCCGTATCCATCGCTCCCTTTGCCGAGCATACCTTTTTACTTTCTGATTTATGGGAATAAGAGTATTACCAATGAAAAATAAATACGTATCATCTATTTTAAGCCTAAGCCTGTGTGCAGCCATTGCAGGCTGTACAACAACACCAGAAAAAACAGTAGAACAAGCGTCTGCTGAGCCAACGCCTTTAGCCAACGACTATCCCACAAGGGATCGCGTTGAATATGTCTTGAACTGCGTTGCCCAACATGGCGGCCTTACCTACATCACCCAATACGCTTGCGGTTGCAAGATTGATAAAATCGCTGAAAAACTGACCTTTAAAGAATTTGAAGCAGCAAAAACATTTACTTATTTAAGCAAAGGACAAACGGGGGATGCCGGCGGTGTTTTTCGTGATCCTGCACAGTCCAAAGATTTAAGAAAACGGCTTAAAGAAGCGGAAGCGTATGCCGAAAAAAACTGTTTTGTAAAATAGTTATAGGTAAGCCGGGTAGCCCCATCAATAGCAACTCAATGACCATGCGGGATGGGATTTGTAACCCCGTCCCGCACGTTTGGCCTTGCAACTATCTATGAACAACACCAGAAATCCTAAAGAGGAAGCGGGTATGAAAAATACACTCAAAACAATAGTAAATTATGTGCTTATCGGCGTGATTGGTTTTCTCCCTATTGCACTCGTGTTTCAAATTGTTATTTATGTTGAACGATTTTTGAAAGATTTTGTTTTGCTCGTGCACGGTAAATATGAAAATCCATTGGTGACAATCGTTTTATTTGCTGCCGCTATAGCGTTGTTATACTATTTTGGCAGGCTGCTCAAACAAGATAGAGCGCACTTGCTGTACTTTTTGGAAGCATTCATTCAGCGTATTCCCGTTATAGGCACTATTTATCGAGTCACTCGCAAACTGTTGAGATTATTCCTGAATACCGAAGAGTCTCAAGTCCGCGAAGTCGTCTATGTCGAATATCCAAAAGACGGCATGTGGGTTCCTGCCTATGTCACCAATCGCATTGATGATTGCTATATTTTGTATGTTCCAACCTCGCCCAACCCGACCTCAGGCTTCACCGTAATGGTTCATAAGTCCAAGATTATCAAGTCGAATATGAATATCGAAGAAGTGTCGAGCTTCGTGATCAGTGTCGGCGTCGATTACGCCAAACCTGAAGATGTGAGTGCTTTTTATAAATGATTTTCGTATAACTATTATGGGGTAGGTCCGGAGGACGACTTCCGCCATTGATTTACCGCTGTGTTCCCTCGGC
>NQJG01000309.1 GCA_002256465.1 Methylococcaceae bacterium NSP1-1
ACAAAGCCTTCTATTCCAGGGTGATCCGTGCAAGGCGGGACGCCCTGGATTTTCCTCATAAAAAACCCGTAAACATAGCGAGCGTAGAATGATTAAAGCGGGAGTAATACCATCCTGTGTTCCACTGGTTTGATGGGTTTCGTTCTCCTCTTGGAAATCGCTCCATACGTTTCACTATCTCTTACATCTTTGCAAGTCGTATCCATCCAACGAATCTGAAGTCAGTTTTGCGCTGAGCGGTTTTCCATGGAAAGACCCCTGCAAGTCATCTCATGACAGCCAAACTGATTAAGGTGGTACTTCTGATATTGAGTTTATAGTACAATTTAATGCTTAGCTTTAAGCTTCAATTTTCGTGTGATCTACCCATACCAAGCTGAGTAGTTGCGATAACAAATACTAATTAATATCAAGAGTGGAGAATATCAAGATGACGATGGACGATAGAGACGGCGTTATTTGGCTGGATGGAAAGTGGGTTGAGTGGCGAGAAGCTAAAGTCCATGTGTTGACGCATACCTTGCATTATGGGCTGGGTGTGTTTGAGGGCATAAGAGCGTATCACGCTGAAAAAGGGACAGCCATTTTCAAGATGCAGGAGCATACGGATCGCCTGTTTCGTTCTGCACATATCATGAATATGCCCATGCCGTTTACCAAGGATCAGATGAATCAGGCGCAGCGTGATGCTGTTGCCAAAAATAGTTTGGACAGCGCCTATATTCGCAGCATGTGTTTTTTCGGATCCGAAGGCATGGGCCTCCGGGCTGATAACCTAAAAGTTCATGTCATGGTCGCTGCATGGTCGTGGGGGGCCTATCTGGGTGCTGAAAGCATAGAACACGGCATTCGTATTCGCACGTCTTCTTATACCCGCAACCATGTCAACAGCACCATGTGCAAAGCCAAAGCCAACGGTAATTACATCAATTCCATTCTGGCCTTGCAAGAAGCCCTGGCGAATGGATACGACGAAGCGTTAATGCTGGATCATGAAGGTTTTGCGGCAGAAGGCAGTGCTGAAAATCTGTTTATCGTGCGTAATGGTAAAATCTACACGCCTGAAACGACCTCGGCACTGGAAGGCATAACCCGTGATACGGTTATGACAATTGCCCGCGAGCAAGGCTTTGAAGTCATCGAAAAACGTATTACCCGCGATGAAATTTATGTTGCTGATGAAGCGTTCTTTACCGGTTCTGCGGCTGAAGTGACCCCGATCAGAGAATTGGATAATCGTAAAATAGGCTGTGGTAGTCGAGGTGAGGTAACCGAAAAATTGCAATCCTTATACTTTGACTATGTGCATGGGCGCAGAGATGACCATGCAGAGTGGTTAACTTACGTAAAGTAAGGCCTTGAAAAAATTACCCAAAATTCTTGTCGTCGGCCCATCATGGGTAGGCGACATGGTAATGGCGCAAAGCCTCTTTATCACGCTAAAAAATGTCCAGCCTGATTGTCAAATCGATGTTCTGGCTCCATCATGGTCATTTTCCTTGCTGGAAAGAATGCCCGAAGTTGCTAATGCCATCGCCATGCCGTTATCACACGTCTTGCCGAATTCATGGAAATCGGCATTAATTCCCTATTTTGCGAGTATTCCCGTTCGTACCGGTTATATTGGCGAATGCCGCTGGGGCTTGCTTAACGATGCCAGAAAACTGGATAAAACTTTGCTGACGATGACTGTGCAGCGGTTTGTAGCATTAGGTTTGCCGAATTCTGTGCAGTTGCCGCCTGAGTATCCGATTCCTGGTCTCATCATTAACCCGAATCAACAGAATGCTGTTATCGAGAAATTCAATTTAACGCCGTCGGCAAAAATATTAGCTTTATGTCCGGGCGCTGAATATGGCGCGGCAAAACGCTGGCCGGCGAGTTATTATGCTGAAGTTGCCCGGCATAAAATTGATCAGGGTTGGCAGGTTTGGCTGTTTGGTTCTGATAAAGATAAAGAGGCCGCTGAACAAATCAACAAAAAAGTCGATGGGCGATGTATCGATTTCACAGGCCGGACTTCATTAGCCGAAGCGGTGGATTTAATGTCGCTGGTTAACATCGTGGTGACCAATGAT
>NQJG01000103.1 GCA_002256465.1 Methylococcaceae bacterium NSP1-1
GTATTTTTAGCAAATTTTATTTGAATATGATTCGTGCCGGTGAGGCAGGCGGCAGTCTGGATGATGTATTAACGCGCTTGTCTGACTATCTGGAGCGCTCTCGGGAATTAAAAGACACGGTCAGCACGGCATTAATTTATCCTGCTATATTGCTGGTCATGTCATTGGCCTCTTTATTTGTGATGCTGACCTTTGTTGTGCCACAATTTACCGAAATGTTTGAAAGTGCGGGTAAGGCCTTGCCAGTATCAACCCAAATTGTTGTGGGGCTGGCGGAATGGTTGCAAAGCTATTGGTGGGCATTACTGGCTGGTATTGTATTCATCTCCAGTTATATGAAGTTTCAGTTAGCCGACCCTATAAGAAAGAAGGTGTGGGATGGCCGTTTTCTGAAACTGCCATTGGCAGGGACTATTATTATGAATAAAGAAACCGCCAATATCAGCCGCACCCTGGGAACTTTACTAGGTAATGGGGTTTCAATACTGTCGGCCTTGATCATTGTGCGGGAAACCGTCGACAATCTGGTATTAGCGGCGGCCATTGCGGATGCTGAAGAGCAGTTAAAACAAGGTAAACATTTATCGAATGCCTTGCTGGAAAAGGCTTTGTTCCCTAAAATGGCTATGCAAATGATTAAAATGGGTGAAGAAACGGGGCGCCTCGAAGAAATGCTCCTGCGCGTGGCGACTATTTATGATAAACAGCTCAGAGTGGCTATACAGCGACTGCTGGCTTTTCTTGAGCCAGCATTGATAATTACCTTGGGATTAATGATTGCAGGTATTATCGTGTCTATTTTACTAGCTATCTTGAGTGTTAATGATTTGGCTATTTAACGGAAATAAAACTAACAATGAAACATATTAAAAATATTACAGAATCAGGCTTTACCTTACTCGAGTTATTGGTCGTATTGGGTATTATTGCCATGCTGGCGGGGATTGTAGGTCCACAAGTTATGAAGCACATGGGCGAATCCAAAACCAAAGCGGCAAAGGTACAAATTGAAGACCTGGCGGCTACACTGGATATGTATAAACTGGATTTGGGTAGTTATCCAACAAGTGAAGAAGGTTTGAATGCATTAATTGAATCGCCCGATAGTGCAAAGCGCTGGAATGGACCTTATTTGCGTAAGTCAAAAATACCACTTGATCCCTGGCAACAGGAATACCGGTATGTATCTCCCGGCGAACATGGAAAATTTGATTTATTTACCCTGGGTGCAGACGGTAAAGAGGGCGGTGAAGGCGAAGATCAGGATATTGTTAGTTGGCAATAAATCAGGCGCAAGACCCAAAGCGAAAGGCGAAAAATGCGTATCCTTTGCGCCTTTCGCCGGGTAGCTTTCGTTTGCGCGGCTTTACCCTGCTTGAGCTTATCGTCGTGTTGTTTATTGTCGTATTAGGTTTTTCTGTTGTCGGCATTAATCTTTCCTCGGGGAATGATTCCACAGAACTCAAAGTTGCAGCCAGGGATATTGTTTCTGCTCTGCGTTATGCAAGAGGACAGGCTTTAATTTATCATCAGGAAACGACAGTTACCCTTGATCTTGCCGAAAACACTTATACAGTGAGTGGTCAAGACAAGGTTTATCCTATTCCCAAAGCCATTGATGTCACTGTCGTCACCGCGCAAAGCGAGCTAACCGAAGGCTCTGCAAGCATTCGTTTTTTTGCCGACGGCTCTTCCACCGGCGGCCGAATTAATCTGGAACTCGGTAAGGCGGCGTGGCAAATCGATATAAACTGGTTAACCGGGCAAATTGAACTTGATGAAGCCGACGCAAGTGAATAAGCAAAAGGGTTTTTCTTTACTGGAAATCCTGATTGCGTTTTCGATCCTCGCGCTTTCGTTGGGTATCTTGCTAAAGATATTTTCCGCAGGCGTTAATACTGCTGTAGTTGCCGAGGACTATACTGCAGCAGTTCAAATTGCTGAAAGTTTAATGGCAAAAACAGGAGTGGAAACCCCATTGCAAGCAAATCAAGCTTCAGGACTGGAAAATGAAAAATATCATTGGCAGGTTGAGGTTAGCCCATTTGAGTTCAATCCTGAAAATGTCGATCCCACGGCATTAACGGCAGTACTTTTTAAAGTTAAGGTCACCGTAAGCTGGGGTGATGATAATGTCAATGACAGGCAAATTGAGTTAACCACATTAAAATTGATCAATAAAACCTTATGATAAAAAATCAGGTACAAGGGACAAGATGCAAGATTCATAAAACTTGCCGTTTGAACCCTGTAACTCGCGCCTTGCACCTGCGTGGCTTTACCCTGATTGAAGTGCTCATCGCCATGACGCTGTTAAGCATTATGGTGGTTTTATTGTTCAGCAGTTTAAAAATTTGTGCTGACAGCTGGGAAAAAGGTGAAAGCAAAATAACCGACGTGAATGAAGTCGCAGTTGTTTATAATTTTTTTCAACGGCATTTGTCGATAGCAAGGCCTTTATGGAATGATTTGTCAGAAGAAGAGAAAACTTTTTCTTTTCAAGGCAAAGCTCAATCTTTGCAATTTATTTCAGCTTTTCCTGCAAGTGCGGGTAGATCGGGTTTGCAGCTATTTTCCCTGGATTTACAGGAAGAAGATAATGAGCAGGTTATCAAAGTAACCATAAAGCCATTTTTCCCGGTAGCTGAGGGCGAAGAATGGCACAAGGAAGAAGTCACGTTAATAAAACACGTAAGCGATTTTACGCTGGCTTATTTTGGTTCGGATGACGGGGTAAGCGAAGGCAGTTGGGAGGAGGAATGGCTGGATAAAGAAGTTCTGCCTCAATTAGTTAAAATCAACATCGAACTGGAAAATGGAATCTTTTGGCCGGAAATGATTATTGATCTTAAAATTACGGGAACAACTAACAACACAGACCTTGAAATAATAATCCAAACAATCCGGACAATTCAGAAAATACAGATGAGTCCGAGGCAGTCGAGTGATAAGACAAAAGGGCCTGGCCCTGGTTCTGGTGTTGTGGGTATTGAGTTTACTGACTATTATGGCAGGGAGCTTTGCTCTCAGCATGCGCAGGGAAGCTTCTATTATTGGCGGTATTCGAAATAATGCTCAAGCCTTGGCGGTTGCAGAGTCGGGGATTGCAATGGCAAAAATGATGTTACTGAACACTGACCCGAATAAACGTTGGCGGGCAGATGGCAGTATATATGAAATAAGCTCTGCAAGTGCCAAAGTTCGAGTACGGCTGTTATCCGAAACGGGTAAAATAGATATTAACAAAGCAGATCAAGCATTATTGCAAGGACTGATGGCCCACGCGCCTGTAGAGGAAGAACAACAAACCAAGCTAGTCAACGCCATTCTTGACTGGCGTGATAAAGATGATCTGGTGCGTATAGAGGGCGCCGAAAAAAAAGAATATAAGAACGCAGGCTTAACCTATCAGCCTGGAAACAAACCTTTTCAGAGTATTGAAGAATTACAGCTGGTATTGGGGATGAATGAGTCTGTGTTTAAATGGATTGAACCGTTAGTCACGATTTATTCCGGACAGCCGCAAGTTACAGTGCAACTGGCGGCTAAAGAAGTATTGCAAACAATCCCTGGTTTAGATACGGGCCTGTTGGACTCCTATATTGCAGCCAGATTGGAAAGCGCGATTAATAACCAACCTGTTCCGCCATTCCCATCAACTTCAGGACAGAATAATGCAGTTGGACAAAATAATGTACTTACCCTTGTTTCTGAAGCGCTCCTGGAGGACGAATCCAGTGCCGTGATAAGTGCAGTGATAAAGCGAACCGAAGAAACTGAAGTTGCCCCCTTTCAGGTATTGAAATGGGAGCATGTAACGGCAAATGACGCTTCATTATTTACCGAAGCAATGAATGAATTATTAGTGAAACAGTATGCTGAACCTGAATTCAACAATTGATCTGGATTATATGCAGTTCTTCCGTTGGTGGAAGCGAGAACTTGGCTTTTTAGTACCTGAAAAAATAAAACAGTTTGTTAATGACAAACAAAGCTTCATCATCATAAGTCCTAAAAACGGTCAGTTAGTGCTTACCTATACCTGTGATGGGCAAATTGAACCCTTGGCGACGCTGGAGCGAGGAGCTAAAGACCCTGCCTTTCAGGGCCTCTATGAAAAAGATGAACGTTTGGCTAAAGCTATTGTAATACTCAGATTAACGGGCCAGGATGCCATTCAAAAAGAGCTAAGCTTACCCGCTGCGGCAAAAGAAAACCTTAATCAGGTTGTCGCTTACGAGCTTGATCGCTATACCCCATTTAAACCGGAACAGGTTTATTTTGCCGTTAAGCTGCTGGCGGGTATGAACGAACCCGGCCAAATCAGAGTTATGCTGATATTAACCACCCGAGAAGTTCTTGATAGACTCTATGAGGATGTCAAAGCGCTGGGCTTATCGCCGTTATTTGCCGATTATGAGGATTCGGCCAATAATCTTGATCACCTCGACTATACTTATAATCTGTTACCCGAAAGGCTAAGGCAAAAAACGGCAAAAATGCCGCGTTTAATTCATTCGACACTGATAACCTTGACCTGTTTGCTGCTGGCAGCGGTTATAGCGATGCCCGTCTGGTTTGAATATCAAACCGTTAACGCATTACAATTAAAAGCCGATGCTCTGGAAAAAGATGCCAAAAAGGTTAAAGCCTTGCAGTCAGAGATTGATGCTGTGGTAGACGAAACCCGCCAGTTGATTGCAGAGAAAAGCGCGACACCTGAAGTGATTGTGATGTTGAATACCTTAAGCTCACTCATCAAGGATGATACCTGGCTGAGCTACGCACAATATTCAGACGGGCACTTGCAAATACAAGGTGAGTCGCCGGCCGCTTCAACACTGATTGCCGTTCTGGAAGCGTCTGAATTGTTTGCCAATGCCCGATTTGCTTCGCCAGTTACCCAGGATAGTATCAGCAAGCTGGAAAGATTTCAGATTACAGTTGATGTCACCAACGCAGGAAGCACTGAAGCCACTGGCACAGAAGAAGTGGATACGGAAGAACAGGGCACAGACGCCGGGAGCATGGAGAGTGAGTAAAGCTAAAAAGCTCGATTTGCGCACCCCCGCCCTATCACAACGCTGGCTTGCCGTCGGTTTATTAATTGCCGTCGTACTGGTTATTATTCTGGTCGTCATAGTGCCTGTGGTAAACAAGGAAATGGAGCTGCACGATGCTAAAAATAATCTGGTATTCAGACTACAGCAATATGAACGTATCTTGGCAAAAAAAGACGCTGTCATTGCCAGTATGGACACTATAAAACAGCAGCATGAGGAGCAAGGTTATTTTAATAGCCAGAATACGGATGCCTTGGCATCTGCCGAGATGCAGGAGTTTATAAAAAAAGCGATTGTCGATGCGGGAGGGCAATTGAGCAGTACTCAGGCGCTTCCCGTCAGTAATAAAGGTAAATTTAGCCGGATAACCGTTCGAGTAAGGATGACCGGCAATAGTGAAGTCTTGCGGGCGGTGCTGTACAAAATAGAAACAGCCACGCCCTTGATCATTATCGACCAGATCGATATAAGACCCATGCGCGGCAAAAGGAATAGAACGACACGCCAAATCGAATCCAGCAATGAATTGAACGTTAATTTTCAGGCGGTCAGTTTTATGAGAAAGCAACCAGAATGAATACTAAGCTTGTATCTGTGTTAGCCTTGGTTTGCCTAGTGTGTGCCTTGATTATTATCGGCGAATGGTTCTACGCAGTTCAGGCACAAAAGCAAACACTGGCCTTAACAAGTGCTGCGGAAACAACACCATCAGATGATGAAATGCCTGAAATAGAATTGACTCAGAAGTCCGAAGAAAGTTATGAGGATCTGGTGGCCAGGCCCTTATTTATTAAAGGCAGAAAACCTGTCGATGAACCCAGCCCTGAGGAAGCGCAGAATGTCGCAGAAGCCCGATCTTTCGATTGGCAACTGAACGGGGTTTACACGACGAAAAAAGGTCTATCCGCCTTGTTCAGTCGTTCTACATCGAAGGTTCCCAAAGATACTCATCGAAAGCTAAGCACGGGCGGCGATCTTGATGGCTGGAAACTGACTGAAATTCACAAAGACAAAGCCATACTAAAGCAAGGTGATCAGCAAAAGGATTTACTGCTCCGAAAACCAAAATTGAAAGAACTGTCAAAGAAATTACGTGTACCCAACATACCCATTAGCCCCCAGCCCGAAATTAGTTCACAGCCCGAAGTTAGCCCACAACCCGCAGAAGGCGAATTTGAGAATCAACAATGAACACTTATAAAAAAATAGCAACAGCCTCCTGCTTTCTGGTTATGGGTTTATCGCTTGGCAGCTGTGAGTTATTAGGCCCTAAGCCAGCGGCCAAATTACCGTTGACGCCAGTAGCAAAAGAGCAACCGGGCAAGCAGCCGGATGTTGTTTTTAAAGACCTGCAAAACAAGCCAGCCGTTACCGAAACAACGAAACCAAAGAGTGAGCTGTTTCCCGGGACGGACCGCTTTGTACCCAGCCCCGCCCAGCAAAACAGAAGAACGACCCCAACAGGGACAGGCTCATATAGCCTGAATTTTGACGAGGCTGATCTTGGCGAAGTCGCAAAAGTCATCTTGAGCGATATTCTCGGGCAAAATTATGTATTAAGCCCCAAAGTAGCGGGTAAAGTCACCTTACAAACAACGGATCCCTTAACCAAGGAGGAATTACTGCCTACCCTGGAAATGGTCCTGCGAATGAATAATGCGGCTTTGGTTAAGGATGGCAGAATTTACCATATAGAGCCTGCTGCAGAAGCGTTATATACTTCCGACATGTCCAGCGGCAGATCAGGCTATCAGACCCGGGTTATACCGGTCAGAAATGTCGACGTTCAGGATATTGCCGAAATCATAAAACCGCTGGTGCATGAAAAAACCATACTCAATGTGGATGGCGCGCGCAATATTCTGGTGGCTTCCGGATCAGCGGATGAAATAGCCCGGGTCATGGATATGGTCAGCACTTTTGATATTGATGTGTTAAAAGGCCGTTCTTTTGGCTTGTTTCCATTAGCCCATATAGACCCGGAAACCGTGATTGATGAACTGGAAGGCATTTTTTATAAAGGTAACACCGACGAGTCTGAGTTTTTTCAGTTTATGCCTATAGAGCGATTAAATGCCGTTAACCCGGCTGGATAAAGCCAACACCGTCACTGGCGGTGGTGTTAATGTCTATAAGGTACAACATGCGGATGCTGAGGAATTGGCGGCTACGTTAAATGAGATTTTTACTGGCGCCGCAAAGAAAGATAAATCTGCAAAGGTGGCGCCGGGGAAAAAAGCATCCACTATGACCAATAAAGGGTCGACCAGTACCGGTACTACCGGTAGTACTCAGTCAACTATGCCATCCGGCAATCTGGCATCCTTCGCCGTCAATCAGTCTGATGGAGAATCACCTGATGAAAATTCATCGGCAGATAATGCGCCGTCCGACAATCCGGGGGCTTTCGCCCTCACGCAGCGAGTGGAAAAATCATCGGCAGGCAATCAACCCAATGGAGACGTTCGTGTCTCCAATGTTGACGATGTAAGAATAATTGCTGATAAAGCCAATAATGCCGTCGTTGTTGTTGCTACGCCGCGCGCGTACCAAACGATACTGCCAGTCATCCAGCAGCTGGATGTACTGCCGTTGCAGGTATTGATTGATGCGTCAGTCGTCTCGGTTAAGTTGACGGATAAGTTACAGTACGGCATTGAATGGTTTTTAAGACAAGGAGACACGGCAGTCGGTAGCAATTTAGGTGACTTAGGGGGGATCGATCTGGGAAATATGGCACTTACAGGGGCCAAGGCCTTTGGAACAGGTGGACTTTCCCTGGTACAGAATTCGAATGAGGTAAAAGCTATTTTGCGTGCGCAAGCCAGTAAAGGTAACGTTGATGTCATTTCATCGCCGTCTTTAATGGTGTTAAATAATCAGGAAGCGAAAATAAATGTCGGTCAACAGGTCCCCATATCAACCGGCTCCTCATCGATTCCTTTGACTGGCGGGGTGGGTACGGGTACCAGTGGCTCCTTTGCTCAATCCAATACCATTCAATATATGGATACCGGCGTCACCCTGGAAGTTACGCCCAGGGTTAATGCGAACGGTATGGTTATTATGGACATCAAGCAAATTGTGAGTAATGTAGTGTCTGTACCAACAGATGCTTCTGATACTCAAAAACAAAGCCCTACCATTGATAAAAAAGAGATTGAAAGTTCCGTGGCTGTACTGGACGGTGAAACGATAGCGTTAGGCGGCTTAATGGATGAACAAAACACTGAGAACAAATCCGGGATTCCGTGGTTATATGAGCTTCCGTTGATAGGACCCATGTTTGGAAGTACAACCTATGATAAAACCAAAAATGAACTGGTTGTCCTGATTACGCCGCGCGTAGTAAAAAGCAAGCTGGATTCCAGCAAGGTGACCAATGAATTCAAGCGCAAATTGACCGGAATTTATCAGAATGTATCGGAAACTGACTATCAAACAACCATGGGTAGATAAGAAAAATTAATTAATTATTGACGTCTCAGTAATGTAGGGTGCAACGCCTTTCTGCCCAACTTTTATATCGCTTATTCTGGTGGGCAAAAAAGCCTGCCCACCAGCTACAGCTGAAACAAAACAGATTTATTGCGTAATGACCTCAGTGCCTTTACCGACTAACACAACATCAGCAGGACGCATGGCAAAGAGACCGACGGTGACAACGCCGGTAATATTATTGATAATTTGTTCAAGCTTGATCGGATCCAAAATATTCAAATTGTGAACATCAAGAATCACGTTGTGGTTATCGGTAATAACATTTTCCCGCCACACCGGCTGACCGCCTAATTTAACAAGTTCTCTGGCAACATAACTTCTCGCCATAGGAATCACTTCAACTGGCAATGGAAAAGCACCCAACACATCAACGCATTTGGTTTCATCGACAATACAGACAAACTGCTTGCTGGCTGCGGCAATAATTTTTTCGCGTGTCAAAGCGGCACCACCGCCTTTAATTAAATGCTTGTGAGGACTCACCTCGTCTGCCCCGTCGATATAAACATCCAGTGTGCCGACTGCGTTCAGGTCAAACACAGGAATGCCGACTTTTTTTAAATGTGCGGTACTCATTTCAGAGCTGGAGACTGCACCCTCAATTTCCGCTCTAAAATCGGCCAGATAATCGATGAAATGTTTGACTGTAGAGCCAGTGCCTACGCCAATAATGGAAACATCTTTAATATAGTGCAAAGCAGCTTGAGCAACTTTTTGTTTTAATTCATCTTGTGTCATGGTGAGCTTCCGTAATAAAGTAAATGGTGTGCGATAATACCGCAGAACCAGACATTCTTCAGCCGATTTTTTAAAAAATGTCGCCAAAACT
>NQJG01000104.1 GCA_002256465.1 Methylococcaceae bacterium NSP1-1
TAATGTCAACATCGCTGTTTAGTTGGGCTGTATAGCAATTTATTAAGAATAAAAACAGCGATTTAAGGACTTATGTTGTATTTGTACAAATTGCTAAAAAGTCGCACTCTATATGCCTGCAATATGGATAATTTAGCGTAAAAACTGGAGTCGTCAGTTAAAAGATAGTATTCTAGTCAACAATAGATAAGCGATTGTATTATATAGAACGCCTGTTTGAATAACTGATCTTTAAGACTAAAAAGTCTTCGAAGACCATATTTCACCGAACAGCACCCGACTGTTGTTTTATTGCTACACGCTTATTATTTCGTATTATCAATGTGTTTTTAGAGTGGTCAATTTAACTGGCCATTATCAATTTTAAAATTTTTTGGAGGGTTTGCTCATGGGTGTTCCTTTACGTCAGCAGTTAAAAGTTGGCAGTTATTTGATTAAACAAAAGTTAAAAGGTGTTAAAAAATATCCTTTAGTACTTATGCTGGAACCATTGTTTCGCTGCAATTTAGCCTGTGCGGGCTGTGGTAAAATTGATTATCCAGACGATATTCTCGACAAGCGGTTGTCATTCGAAGAATGTATGCAGGCTGTTGATGAATGCAACGCGCCCATGGTATCGATTCCGGGTGGTGAACCACTGATTCATAAAGAGATGCCGCAAATTGTCGCCGGTATTATTGCACGCAAAAAATTTGTCTATTTATGCACGAATGCATTGTTATTGAAAAAGAGAATTGATGATTATACGCCCTCCCCTTATTTGACCTTCTCAATCCATTTGGATGGCATGCAGGAAAGGCACGATGCCTCGGTTTGCCAGGAAGGTGTTTTTGATCGGGCAGTTGAAGCAATAAAATTGGCACTGGGAAAGGGCTTTAGAGTTACCATAAACTGTACGCTTTTCCAGGGTGAAAACGCTCAAGAGGTTGCTGATTTTCTGGATTATGCGATGGAACTGGGTGTTGAAGGAGTAACCATAGCGCCCGGATTCAGTTATGAGCGCGCACCTTCACAAGATGTTTTCATTAAGGGCAAAGATGTTAAGGATTTATTCAGGGGCATTTTTAGAATTGGTAAAAATCGCAAATGGAAATTAAACCATTCATCGCTTTATCTTGATTTTTTGGCCGGCAATCAAAACTACGAATGCACGCCTTGGGGCAATCCTACGCGCAATGTCTTTGGCTGGCAAAAACCTTGTTATTTACTGGCAGACGAAGGCAACGCAACCAGTTTCCAGGAACTTTTGGATACTACGCCCTGGGAAAAATACGGCAACGTTAATAATCCCAAATGCGCAAGCTGCATGGCCCACTGTGGTTATGAAGCGACTGCAGTCGAAGACATGTTAAAGCATCCATTGAAAGCAATGCTGACATCCATCAAAGGCCCTAAAACTGAAGGCAATATGATACCTGAACCTATGCCTCAATATGTAAACGAGAAACCTTTATCAACCCTTTCAGGCATTCCTATCAGAGTAGAAATGGCTGATTAACATGCCGTGGGACTGCTCCTTCAAATCAGTTAAAACGGCAATCCGTATTGCATTGCTGTTCAAGCGGACTGGAGATAACTACTTATATCCCCAGTAAATCAGGCTTTAGCCTGACTGATGCCCCCCCTGTTCAGGCCGGGCAATGTCGGACAAAAACCCGGCTTACGAATTTGGGGAACTAAACAGTTACGACAGCAGCCTTAAAAAAGTTTATGAATATGTTATAGTTTTATGAGGTTTTTTGTATGGTTTTAAAGAATATGAAGTTAGCTGTTGTATTTATATTTTGTTTGTTCGCAACAGTCAATGCATTTGCGGAGGCTGAAAGTGGAGCAACCGCAAAACAGGTCGTCGATAAATTTCAGACAGAACTGATAGCCGTCATGAAGAATGGCAAGCAATTAGGATATGCTGGAAGATATGACAAGCTGTATGGCCCGATATCGGATAGTCACGACCTAACTAAAATTGCCCGCATTGTTGTAGGCAAAGAATGGGAAAAATTATCTGAAGCGCAACAGCAAAAGCTGACTGATGTATTTGCACGATTGAGCGTAGCTTCTTATGCGCACAATTTTAAAGATTATTCAGGAGAATCATTTGTATTTGATTCAGAAGAGGAAACCACAAGAGGCGGCGTTGTTGTCCATAGCCATTTTATTATTCCAGATGATAAACCTGTTAAATTTGATTACATGCTAAAGGAAAAAGGCAATAGCTGGCGCATTATTAACATTATTGCTAATGGTGTAAGTGATTTAGCCTTGAAAAGATCAGAATACACCACTATATTGCAACGCGAAGGCTTTGATGCCTTAATAGTAAAGATAAACGAAAAAATTGATAATTATTCAAAACTATAAGCGACAGGTTTATATACCAATGAACAAGCCATGCAGCGGCAATCGTAACGCAAAAATCCAGCAAATTATCTCAGTCATGCTTATTGGCGCCGCCTTTTTTTTGGGCGGCTGTGCAACCACCGGAGTTACTGAACAGCAAAATAGCGCGAATAAAGCCGATCCCTATGAGAACTTAAATAGAAAAGTATTCGTATTTAACGATACCGTTGATGACTATGTTGCTGCTCCTATTTCAGACGCCTACAAATGGATAACGCCCCAGTTTATGCAAACTGGCGTTTTTAATTTCTTCAGTAACCTTAAAAACATCAACGTGGTTATTAATGATGTTCTACAGGCTAAATATGCACAAAGTGCTCATGATACCGGTCGCTTTGCACTGAATACGACATTGGGTTTGGGCGGTTTTGTTGATGTGGCAAAAAGCGTTGGGCTAGAACAAAATGACGAGGATTTTGAGCAGACTCTCGCAGTTTGGGGGGTTCCTCAGGGCTCATATCTGGTAATTCCTTTTCTGGGGCCATCAACTGTACGTGGTGTTCCTGGAGCAGCATTTGATACAGCGGCAAATCCGGTCAGTTATGTAGGTTTGCCAGTACAACTGATCTCTTTGCTGAACACTCGCGCAAACGCAGAAGGCGCATTGAAATTTATTGATGAAGCTGCCCTGGATCCTTATGTATTTACTCGCGAATCTTTTTTGCAGTGGCGCAATAATCTGGCCACAGATGGTAAATCCGAGTCCTCTTTAGAACTCGATGATGATTTGGGTGAAGATGGGGCAGATTCGGCTGTCAAGAACGCTGACACAGATGTAGACCACTGAATTTGATGTTGTAATAAACTGATAACATATGACAGTAAAAAAAATAGTTGTAGAGGCGCCAATTATTGTCTCTCTACAAATGTTTTAATTGTTTGGATTAAAGCGATAGCTAGTATAATTGCCCCCCTGTCTCGGCTTGATATTCTTGCTGTATCTGTTCACAACTTTAATCAAAACTCTCAAGAGAACTCTATGGCGCTGTATTGTGGAATCGTTGGCTTACCCAATGTTGGTAAGTCAACCCTGTTTAATGCATTAACCAAAGCAAAAATTGCTGCTGAAAATTACCCATTCTGTACCATTGATCCCAATGTCGGCGTGGTACCCGTGCCAGACATCAGAATGGAAAAACTGGCAGAAATAGTAAAGCCAGAGCGCATATTGCCGACAACCATTGAATTTGTTGATATAGCGGGGCTGGTTGCCGGTGCGTCAAAAGGCGAAGGTTTGGGTAACAAGTTTTTGGCGAATATCCGGGAAACCGATGCCATAGCACATGTTGTGCGCTGCTTTCAAGATGATAACGTGGTTCATGTTGCTGGAAAAATCGATCCCATTTCAGATATTGAAGTGATTAATACCGAGCTGGCTCTTGCCGATATGGCTTCGGTTGAAAAAGCCTTATTGCGCGCAACCAAAGTCGCTAGAACCGGCAATAAAGACGAGTTGGCGAAAAAGCTGGTTTTAGAGCGGGTTTTCAAACAACTGGATGCGGGCGAACCGGCCCGGACATTGTCTCTAACGGATGATGAAAAAGCCTTGCTTAAAGACCTTTGTTTAATGACGCTCAAGCCCACCATGTATATCGCCAATGTGCAGGATGATGGTTTTGAAAACAATCCTATGCTGGATAAAGTACAAGCACTTGCCGAGAAAGAAGGCGCAATGGTTGTACCAATTTGCGCAGCCATAGAAGCAGAAATAGCCCAGTTGGATGAGGAAGAAAAGAAAGAGTTTCTGGATGACTTGGGTCTGGAAGAGCCGGGATTAAATCGGGTAGTCAGAGCCGGTTATACTTTACTGAATCTGGCCACTTATTTTACGGCTGGAGTTAAAGAAGTCAGAGCCTGGACCATTCATGTGGGTGCGTCTGCACCACAAGCGGCGGGTGTTATTCACAGTGATTTTGAAAAAGGCTTTATTCGCGC
>NQJG01000105.1 GCA_002256465.1 Methylococcaceae bacterium NSP1-1
GCCAATTTGAGCAACTGGGTTTTGGAAATATAGCCCATCTCATAGGCAATCTCTTCAATACAAGCTACTTTTAAACCCTGTCTTTTTTCAATCGTCTGAATAAAGTTGGACGCTTCAAGTAATGATTCATGGGTGCCGGTATCAAGCCAGGCAAAACCTCGGCCCATCAACTCAACTTTCAAATCCCCTTGCTCAAGATAAGTTTGATTGACGGTCGTAATTTCCAGCTCACCGCGATGGGAGGGTTTGATATTTTTGGCAATTTCAACAACACTATTAGGATAAAAGTACAATCCTACTACCGCATAATTACTTTTCGGGTTGCTCGGCTTTTCTTCGATACTGAGCACGTTACCCTTATCATCAAACTCGGCAACGCCATACTGCTCAGGATCTTTGACATGGTAACCAAACACAGTCGCTTTTTTATGTTGCGTTACATTGGCAACCGCATGTGCCAGCATTTCAACTAAACCATGCCCATAAAAGATATTGTCACCCAGTACCATACACACATCATCGTCGCCAATAAAGTCTGCGCCCAGGATAAATGCCTGAGCAAGGCCATCAGGAGAAGGTTGAACCTTATAGGAAAATGCCATACCGATGTCAGAGCCATCACCCAACAATTCTTCAAATCGGGGCAGGTCGTTGGGTGTGGAAATGATCAATACTTCGGTAATACCTGAAAGCATTAACGCGGAAAGCGGATAATAGATCATCGGTTTGTCGTAAATAGGCGTTAGCTGTTTACTGACGCCTTTGGTAATAGGGTAAAGTCTTGTCCCGCTACCGCCTGCTAAAATAATACCTTTCATTCATGCTCTCCACTAAAAAATACATCAATTGGATTTTTGGTAGCTGTATTGATAAATATATTTTCCATATCCATAACGGGAGGATGATTCAGGCACATCATTAAAGACGATAACCATCAATGTCGCACTAGCCATACGGCCAATAATAGCCGCATCGGTAACCGCTAAAATGGGCGGGGAATCGATGATGACATGGTCGTAATGTTTACTAATACTTTCCAGAAAAATTTTGAATCTTTCATGCAGTAATAATTCCGAGGGATTAGGAGGGATAGATCCGGTAGCGATAAAGTCGAAATTAGCCATCGGAATTTTGTGAATCGCCTCATCCAACGTTATTTTGTTTGATATGAATTCGGATAGTCCCAATTCTCTGCTGACACCCAGGCTTCTATTAATCAAGCCTTTGCGTAAATCACCATCGATCAACAATATTTTTTTCCCGGCATCAGCCAGTACTGCGGCAAGATTAATCGAAACAAAAGATTTACCGACGCCGGGGCTTGGGCCGGTAATCATGATAATGTTGTTTTGCGCTTCCAGAAACGCAAAGTGCAAGGTGGTGCGTAAACTACGCAAACTTTCTATGGCAAGATCTTCATTATTTTCCAGAGCCAAAATTGGAAGTTCATTACTTTGTTGATTTTTTCTGAGCTTAGCATTAATTTTTAATTGTTGTGCACTATGCGGAATAGTTGCATATACCGGAATGTTAAGCTGTTTTTCAATCAAATCAGGATCTTCAACACCACGATGTAGCGATTTTCGGATAAATACCCAAGCAATACCTAAAATTAATCCTAAAATCAATGAAACAGCAACAATCAATGCTTTTTTGGGTTTTATGGGCTCCGTAGGCAATACGGCATAATCGATAATCCTCACATTACCTACTGTGCCGGCTTTTGAAACCCGCAAAGTCTGGGTGTTGTTAAGCAGAGCAGTATAGAGTTCAGTATTGACTTTAACGTCTCTTGCCAGCCTCAGAATAACTTGTTGCGTTTCGGGGAGTACTTCAATTTTCTTGTCATTAGAATTCATCTGCCCTTGCAGGCGAGCAATTTGCTTGTCAATAGCGACAACTGAAGGATGCGATTCGGTAAATTTTTGCCGCAACTCATCACGTTTTTGTTGCAACAGAGTAATTTGGGTTTGTATTTCGACTACGCCTTTTAAAACACCTTGTGTTTCCAATTCCAAGTCGATAGAGCCATGGCGGGTTCTGTAATCATTTAAGGCGTTTGTTGCAGCTTCCAATTGCTCTTTAAGTTGGGGCAATTGCTTTTCCAGAAACTCCAGTGTTTTTTGCGCCTCCGCAGATTTTTGTTCAACATTTTGCCGAACATAAATATTGGCAATCTCATTTAATGTCTGGAGAGCCGAATCCTGACTGGTGGACTCCATAGTTAATTCCAGAATACCTGTTTTTTTTCCTTTTTCTGTTACTGTAATATTTTCTTTTAACAGATCGATGGCTTTACCCAACGATTGTCGCGTGAGTATAAACTGAGTATCGGGGCGCGATTTTAGCAGTGACACGAACAGTGTGATTGATTGTTGCTTGTCTTCCAGTTGCTTGCTGGCAAGTTTGCCAACTTCGCCCTCCAGAACCAGTCCATCTTCATGCATTAAACTAAAATGGCCTTGTTTGCCGGCAATTAGTATAAATTTTTCACCTAGCAAATATGATGGTACGGTAAAAGTATCAATACGAATCGATTCGCCACCCCAGGCATATTTCGTTTGTCCGAATAAAGCACTGGAAACTTCGTCGCCTTCATTATGTTGTTCAAATCGTCTGGCAATGGCCCCTCCGATTACAGGAAAAAATTTTGGTTTAGCAATTATTTCCTGATTAAGGTTTTTAACGACAGCGCCTAAAATCAACCTTGATTTGATAAGCTCAATTTCAGTCAGTGCCTCTACTTCATCGCCCATTAAAGCAGCTACCGGCTCCAGGGCCCCCAATGATGGTGAATTTTTTTCAACCTGCAACATCGCATCGGCTTTGTAAACCGGCTGGTCAATTAGGGCCTTGGCAGTACCGATGATCAGTACTACTAAAGTAATAAAAGCGATAAGCCATTTATTATCAACAAGAGTTGCTAATAAATCACCTAAATCGATTTCATCATCATCTTGGCTCGGTAAATAATTTACAGTGGCTTTTTTATTATCGGAAGATATGTTTGGCATTGTGTATCAAGCAAGTTTTGGTGAAATAAATTCAAGTATTGACTTTACAGCGTAAAATATACATAAAGGTATTTTAAGCACCCTGCCATTACCCCAAGAATCATTCGCTCGACAAATTTGGATTGTCCAAATCTTTGTTCTGGCGCAAGTAAATCGGCATCCAAATCCAACAATTCATTACGACTTAGCTTAATGGCAGTAGCAGCAAAATTACATCATCATTATCGAGGCGTTGGTACTCCGGCAATTGTATTCAACAGATTGATAGTGGGTTGTACCTGATCAATGATTTGATTCCAGCGAATACCTTCTGCACGATCGACAAAAATCACGTCACGGGGCTGAAGAGGGAAACGGTCAGCCAACAATAAGGCATCAGGCGATTTGGCATCCAAATGAAAAATTTTCGGTTTTCCGAGGCCGCCTCTAAAGAGAAATATTCGGGCCGGATCTGAAAATTCTTGGTTCAATCCCCCCGCATCACTAAGTGCTTCGGCCAATGTCATGCGACCTTTGCTCATATAGAGACTTTTTGATCTTGTAGAACTAGATCCGCCAGGAATTGATGCACTGCCAGTCCCAGTAGTACCGCTAGTAGAATCTCCAAAAACAAAAATCTTGTTGAACTGCCTATCCGGCACATTCAGCACATCACCGTGTTGGAGCGTGACATTTTGACGGAGGTCTCCACCTTCATAGAGAGCCAGCAAATTAACGTTATAAGTTTTGCCGGCACGAGTGAGGATAATATTGCGTGAATCCGCTTCAACATCAAATCCACCGGCACTGTTGATCGCTTCCAGTACTGTTAAAGGAATATCTTTTACTAACTGGATGCCCGGTGTTTTGACTTCACCGACAACATAAACCCGTTGACTTCTATAAGCCGTTACCCGCACATCAAGTTGGACTTGTTCAATATAGACTGAAAGTTTTTGTGTTAATTCTTCGCGAATCTCTTCAACCGTTTTACCGGCTGCTTTAATGACGCCCGCATAAGGATAGAAAATGTTTCCGTCTTCCCCCACAACAGTACCAGCTGTTTCTGCTGAGCGAAATTCACCGGCCGGAATCGTTAATTCCGGATGATCCCAAACGGTTACATTAAGAATATCCCTGGGGCCGACACGGTATTGGCTGTGGGCTTCTTTAGGAGGTAAACCGTTTTTTGTTGCTTGAGAACCAATGCGATAGTCAAAATAAAGATTGGAGACATTATTGGAACCTAAGCTACGGTTGTTAAAATCTTTCTCCAAGTCAACGATTAACTGAGCCGTAATGGGTTCAATATTCAATTTTTTCAAAATGGTTGCATTGCTTTCCGTAACAGGCATTTCTACGCTCGATTCAGAAGCAAAATGCGATATGTGCATGCCGGGAACGACAGAGCAAGCTCCAAGTTGACTCAATACAATTAAGGTTAATAAAATCTCGATTCGCATAAACTTATAATTTCCTACTCAATACCATGTATAAAACTTTTGACGGGTAGCGATTTATTAATTTTTATTGGGTCTTTGTAAGAGGCATTAAAGTTTTGACACCCATAAAGCTACACCTTGTTCTATTAAATTAATCGATTCTATAAACACAGATAAATCTTGTTTATAAGGATCAGGAATATCGAATTTTCCCCATTCACCCAGTCGAAAAACTTTTCCTTTTGCGCTCGGTTCACTTTCTTCAATGGCGATTTTGTGAGCTGTTTCCATAACCAGGATAAGATCAGTTTTACGGATCATTTCCTTATTCAATTGACAGGCTCGATAATCTGAAATATCAATGCCTTTTTCCATCATTAGCTGACATGCTTTAGGATCAGGGTTGTGACCAACCAGCGCGCCTAGTCCAGCGGAACTAACAACGCAATCACCCTTATTGGAGGCAGCGAGTGCGTGTTTTAATAATCCCTCTGCCATAGGGCTTCTACATATGTTACCAATACAAACAACGAGTATATTTTTAAACAAGGTCTAAATCTTCAGAGGAATGTCGTACTAGTTTTAAGTATAGCAAGGAAATCAAGATTGGCTAGGGCATGCTAAGTCCTAA
>NQJG01000310.1 GCA_002256465.1 Methylococcaceae bacterium NSP1-1
TCAGTTTGTTTGCTGCGGCCAATTCAGCCGCTTTTAAGGGCGAGACTTCGCCTGCTGTATTGGCACCATCGGTTAACAGAATCAATACGCGGCTATTTTCGGGTTGATTTTTAAGACGTTTAACCGCCAAACCGATAGCATCGCCTATCGCGGTATTGTCGCCGGCAAGACCGATAGCTGACTCATTCAATAAGGTCTGCACGGTTTTTCTATCAAATGTTAAAGGTGTTTGCAAATAAGCTTGAGTGCCGAATAATATTAATCCCACCCTGTCTCCTACACGTCGGTTAATAAAATCACTCGCTACCCATTTGATTGCGGTCAGTCGATCCACAGGCTTCTTGTTAATTATAAAATCCTGCTCTTCCATACTGGCGGATAAATCTACGGCCAACATTAAATCCCGGCCGCTTACTGCCTGTTCAATCGGCTCTCCCAACCATTGAGGCCGGATACACGCTATAACCAATAGAAACCAGGCGATTGCCGCCAGCAATAACGGCCATTGTTGGGTCTGGGAAACTGCCTGTGTTTTACCTTCTGAAAAATCATCCAGAAATGGGACTTTTAATGCCGCCTGTTCCACAGGGCTATTGGCGGGAAGCAGCCAGCGAATTAATAAAGGCAAAGGCAATGCAGTCAGGAGCCAGGGCCACTCAAAATGAATCATGATTTTTGTTTTCTTTTGGCTTGTTTTGTTTGGGCTTTAAGCCAGTCTTCACATAGACTGATGAGTTGAGAAATTTCCTGTTCGGTAGGCTGGATGTTTCGATAAGGTGCTTCAGTCAGCAATTGGCCACAACCTTCACTAAAAGGCGCACCTCATTGACGCCCTGTTAAACTCGCAACCTCAGCTCTCGGTGATACACTGATAGCAACACGACGAACCAGCATGGAAAGATCACGTAGTTTTTGATTGTTATCAAGGGCCGGGTTCTCTTTGATAATCGACAGATTTTTTTTAGCGGTTTTAATAGCGGTTTTACGTGTCAAGCGTTTATATAACCAGTACAGAAACACTATTAACAAAACGATCAAAACTGCTAGAAGCCACCAGCCGATAGCCGGAGGCCACCAGCCGATTGCTTCGGGCAAGTGTATATCTTTAAGAGGGAGTTGAGTTGTTGGCATTTGTTTTAATTTATCATCTTAAGCTTTGTATGGGGTCTTCTACAGTGCTGCATTGAATGAATTTCAGGCATTTTTTTTTGGCCAATAATTCCAGACGCTGTCGACGTTGAACAAAATGCTGCTGATAACTTATTAATCGTTGTTGATCACTGGTATCAATGACTACATCGCGTTCATCATCGGTAAACCGATAGCGGCCTTTATTGGGTAAGCTGCTTTCCAGCGGATCATAGATAAAAATTAACACTATCTCACAATGCTCCGATAGTTTTGCTATATGTGTTTCAGTCTGCTCATTGATGCCGCGAAAATCACTGATGATATAAACCAGACTGCCCGGACGCGCATGTTGGTTAAGTCTTGCCAATACCTGATCCAGAGTAAACTCCTTGTCTATCGGATTCTGAGATTTAACCAGAGCATTTAAAAATCGCAATACCGCATGTGTGCCATTTTGCGGTTTTAATTCACGGCATTCATGTTCGGAAAATATCTGACCTCCTATCCTGTCACCATGATAGTCGGCTGTCCATGCTAATAATCCGGCCAGTTTTGCCGCCAATACCGACTTAAAAACGCCGCGTGTAGCAAAGTGCATGGCTAACCGGTTATCCACAGAGATAAATACCGGCCTCTCGCGTTCTTCCCTGAACATCTTGGTATGGGGCTTGCCGGAACGTGCCGTGACTCGCCAGTCTATAGTCCGAATATCATCGCCCGGTTGATATAAACGAGCTTCATCAAATTCCATGCCACGGCCTTTAAAACGCGACATATAAGCGCCGCTTTGCAGGGAGCGCTTTTGGCTTTGATGCAAATTTAAACCGGAAGCCGGTTTTGCCAGATCAATCAGCGTCTTTAACGATACGGAAACCAGCTCATTAGCCTGATCGGCTGCTTTATTGAACAACATCAAGGTACAGCAACTCTGGAAATGAGTTCTTTAATAAAATGATCGGTGGTGATGCCTTCTGCTTCAGCCTCATAAGACAGAATCAGGCGATGTCGCAAGACATCAAAGGCCATTTCCTGAATATCTTCAGGGCCGACAAAATCCCGCTGAGCCAGCCAGGCCTTGACTCTGGAACAGCGATCCAGGGCAATGCTGGCTCTCGGACTTGCACCATATTGCAACCATGACGCCAGGTCTTGTCCATACGCTGCCGGATTACGGGTTGCCAGTATTATTTGCAGTAAATAATCTTCAAGGCTTTCCGCCATGTAAATATCCAGCACTTCATTACGCGCGTCGAACAAGGTACTTTGACTGATCGGTTCAAATTTATCAGTGATTTTCAACGATTCCGAACGCGCTTCTGATCGGGCCAGATGCAGAATGCTTTTTTCATGCTCGGCTTTGGGATAATCCACTTTTACATGCAGTAAAAAACGATCCAGTTGCGCTTCCGGTAAAGGATAGGTTCCTTCCTGTTCGATTGGGTTCTGCGTTGCCATTACCATAAACAATTGTGGTAATGGATAAGTTGCCTGACCCACTGTTATTTGCCGCTCCGCCATCGCCTCCAATAACGCCGCCTGCACTTTCGCGGGTGAGCGGTTGATTTCATCAGCCAATATCAGATTATGAAACAAAGGTCCTTTTTGAAATTCAAAAGAGCCTTGCTGGGGGCGATAAATTTCAGTTCCCGTCAAATCTGCGGGTAATAAATCGGGCGTGAACTGTACCCGATGAAAATCGCCATGGATACCTTTGCTTAAAACATTAATTGCTCTGGTTTTGGCCAAGCCCGGCGCGCCTTCAACCAGAATGTGTCCATCGGCCAATAAACCTATAAGCATCCTTTCAACAAGGACATCCAACAGAGATTGAGTGGTGTTTTTATTACTGTTATGTTCTGACATGATGTGAGTTTTTTAAATCCATAGTAACTAAAGTTTCGGAGTTGAAATAAACAAACAAGTTATTGATAGTTAATGAAAAAAGCATCCTAAAAGGGTATAATAATGGTTATTTGAAGACCAAATCAAACTCAAATAGGACGCTCAGGTGAATCGTGCCACAAAAATGATAGAACTGCCAGCATTAACCGTTGATCTGCTGAAGGCAAACGGGGTATTAATCGACAACGTTTTTGCCAGCTTATGGCGAGAAATTGGTATGAAGACGGTTCTCAGTCGAGCCGGGTTTAATAAACGCTCGGGCACATCGATGAGCGACGTCATATTTAGCTTAATGCTCTGGTTATGGTTGACGAAAGAATCCATTGGCATGTTTGCGCGGGATTGCTTACACGACTCCATGGGCAAGGATGTGCTCTATGATACGATGAACCGGGAAGACCTGAATTGGCGTAAGTTCCAGGAACAGGTTGCGCACAAGACGGTTCATATGTTTAAGGCATCCGGCAAAAAAGCCTATGTGGTCGATGATTCTGTAAAGCAGCGATTTGGCAAGAAGATGCCTGGCATATCGAGCCACTTCGATCATACCAGCGGACGGCATATGATGGGACAGCAAGTGCTGACCTTGGGCTTGAGTTGCGATGAAGGTTTTGTGCCGTTGGACAGTGAATTGTTTATTAGCCAAACGAAAGCTATCGAGTTGTATGAGCCGTTTGAGGATGGCCGCAGTATTGTTGCCAAACGCTACCGGACAGCCCAACAATGCACTAAGCCTGAGATGGTCACCGCCATGGTTAAGCGTGCCTTGAATGCTGGAATAATGGCAGAGTATCTATTGGCTGACGCCTGGTTTGGCACCAAGGCGATGATACGCTTAACCCAGGAA
>NQJG01000311.1:0-1539 GCA_002256465.1 Methylococcaceae bacterium NSP1-1
TTCAAGATAATTTTTCTGGCAGACTATTTTACGGCACACTCACTCAATAGGTGGCTTCCAAAACCCCGTTCACCCTTCGACAAGCTCAGGGCGAACGGGGTTTTGGAAGGCCCAACTGATTTTTTTAGGATCATCGGAAGACCAAAGTGTCGGGCAACGATAACGGTGTTGCCCGACATGCCCGATTACTGATGCGTTTTAATTTCACCGCGTTGAATACGGGAATAATCTTCCAGTTGTCTAGTTGCGGCAGCAAAAGCATCCCGTAACGCAACATAGACATCTTCATGAGCCTGTTTGTCATGATGCTCCCGGCTAACGACTATTTCTTTGCGCGGCGTGGTGATGTCTATGCGGATATGGTAGAGATTACCCTGGTGATGATGTTGATGTTCAGCCTCTACAGCCACTCTGCAACTCATGATATGCGAGTTGAATTTATCGAGTTTACTGGCTTTTTCGCGAATTCTGGCTTCTACCGCCTCAGAGGGAGGTATTCCGCGAAAAGTGATTTGTAGTGGAAGTTGCATGTTTATTCACTCCTTTTGGTTAAATATAAATGTACATCAAAAAATCATTGAATCTGCTGCCTGAAACACGACTTCCGACTCGCTGAAAAAAACAAAGTAACTATTCATTATATATTAAATATAGCATTTACTATGGTTTGACAATCTCAAAGTTGATAGGATTCGTCCATTTTCTATGCGTTGTCTTTAATTCTACTTTGTCAGATTATGTGCAAGCACGTCATACCCGCCGGGAAGCGGGTATCCAGTGCCATGGATGGTAAGCTCAAATCCATCCATGGAGTCTGGATTCCGGCAATCCATGCCGGAATGACGATCTTTGAAAATAGTGATCATGTAATCTGACAAAGTAGAATTAAGCAACTAGAATCTCTGGAAATTCGGTAATCGATAGCTGGTCTGATTTCGGGCATTCAAAATCGTCTATTTGATTTTATCGAAAGTTTTTGAGTTTCTCAGTGTTTCCATAAGCTTGTTTATAGTTAGCCTGGTGCCGGATAACTGAATTTTAAGCCATTCTTTCACCGATTTAAGTCTTGCCGCGATTCTTTGGTGAATAGAACTCATTTTAATCTTTTCAATGATTGATATGATTAAATCGTAAGCTTGTTTAAACCAGCCGAAGGTCATGAGTTTTTCTTTCGATAGGCGAAAGAGCCAAAAAGTAAATGCAGCAACCGGAATTTTTCCTGCATAAAGTGTCGTCCCGGCGATCACCTTGCCTGTGCCTATAAGCTTCAACGCGAAAATGCCGAGCAACTCCACCTGAGTAAATAAAGTTAAAAAAAGTACCAGCAAAACATGGCGATTGAGCTTATTAATAAACTCCTCGGTTTTTTGTAAAATTGAAAGGCCATGTATAAAAGTGTAAATTGGCTCGGCAATAGTTTCCCAAACCAGTTCTTCCAGAACGATATAAATAGTTACCAATATTCCTAAAACAATATCAGCAAATTTGGCGAAGATTTTTTTTAACATGATCCGATTCTCAGAATACTTATTGTCAGCG
>NQJG01000311.1:1567-3104 GCA_002256465.1 Methylococcaceae bacterium NSP1-1
TATCGACTTTTGCTTTGAATTCGATAGCTTTTGCAGCGGCAAATGCTTTGTTTCCGGAGAAAAGCAGTGAGTCTGTTGTACAAACAACTGATATTGAAGTATTCGTTCGCAATGGCTGCCCGCACTGTGCTAAAGCAGAACTGTTTTTGCAGTCGCTTAAACAGGAGCAACCGGCTCTGAGAATCGTCATTCATGATGTGTCACAGGAGCCCGCAGCATTGGAACAATTACAGCAGCTCGCTAAAAATCAGGGTGTGAGAGCAATAAAAGTCCCGGCATTTCACATAGGCGGACAATTGATTGTAGGTTTCTCTGATGAAATAACGACGGGTCAGCTAATTCGCGGCGCTTTGACTCAAACACAACTTTTGCAAAATCATGATGCTTCAGGTAGCTGCGAAGCTGAACAATCCTTGTCCTGCGAAGCGGAAGTTTCGAGCAAAGCTCAGCAACCTTTTATGCTTGATTTCTTTGGTCATAAACTGTCGCTGGATGAGGTCGGTTTGCCGTTGTTCACGTTGGCCATGGGCTTGCTGGACGGATTCAATCCTTGCTCCTTGTGGGTATTGATCCTCATGATCTCGCTGCTTGCGCCAATGAATAACCGGCTACGAATGACTGCAATTGCTGGTACCTTCGTTGTCGTTGAAGGAGTGGCTTATTTTATTTTTATGGCAGCTTGGCTTAATCTTTTCTTGCTGATTGGTTTGTCCCGCCTATCGGAAATAGTGATTGCTGCGATTGCTCTATTGGCCGGGATGATTAATCTCAAGGATTTCTGGTTTTACGGCAGGGGCTTTTCACTGTCCATTCCGGATGCCTCAAAGCCGGATATTTATGCCGGAATGCGGCGTATTCTTCATGCGGAAAATCTTACCGGTGCATTGATTGGAACGGTCGTGCTGGCTATTTTGGTACAGATTGTCGAATTTATGTGTACCTCAGGCTTTCCGGCACTTTATACAAGGATACTGACGCTGAAACAGCTGGACAGTATGAGCTATTACGGGTATTTGCTACTATATAATGTTGCCTACATGTTCGATGATGTGATTATTTTAACGATAGGTGTCATCACGTTAAGTCAGCGGCGCCTT
This sequence comes from Methylococcaceae bacterium NSP1-1, assembly GCA_002256465.1. GTDB lineage: Bacteria > Pseudomonadota > Gammaproteobacteria > Methylococcales > Methylomonadaceae > Methylobacter_C. The sequence goes on from NQJG01000311.1 coordinate 2,665, forward strand.
CAGGAAAAAGAAGGTCGCTGGCTTAAATTAATCAGTGGTCTGGTGATGGTGGGGCTTGGTATCTACTTGATCGTAGCGCCTGCTTGATACATTCTCGTTGGAATCCTTTACGCCTATCAACTCTATAATGAATACTCAATTTATGTCTTTTATCAATACTACTCTTGAACCTGAACTCGACAAACTCCCTGATGAGTTACGCGCCTCCGTTGCTGTTTCTATAAAGCAATGGCATGAGCAGATAACTGGGCTTAATCTCGATTTTCATCCAACGCCTGAGTTTACTGCCTCAATGGTAAAGGTTTGGTGTTCCAGTTTGTTTATTACTGAAAGCTGTCTACGACGACCTGAGATACTGGTTGATTTGGTTAATTCCGGTGATTTATTGACGATCTATGCTGACCGCCTTTATGCAGACAAACTGGAGCGAATTCAAATTG
>NQJG01000106.1 GCA_002256465.1 Methylococcaceae bacterium NSP1-1
CCTCCACCTTTAATACTATCCCTTTAACCTTATTCCTAAATCTTATGCCACAACAAACGCAAAAATGCCTGATTCTGGTTGACGGTTCCTCCTTTTTATTTCGTGCTTACCATGCTATTCCGCCCTTAACCAATTCAAAAGGTGAACCTACCAATGCCATTTACGGCGTATCCAATATGTTGCGCAAGCTCATAGCAGACTACCAAAGTGAATACATTACCGTGGTTTTTGACGCGCCTGGCAAAACCTTCCGTAATGACCTTTATGATCAATATAAAGCTCACAGACCGTCTATGCCCGACGATTTGCGCGAACAGATCGAGCCCCTGCACCAGCTGATTCGGGCTATGGGTCTACCATTAATAATGGAGCCTGATGTAGAAGCCGATGATGTCCTGGGTGCCTTGGCGCAAAACGCCGCAGGGCAGGGTTTCAGCGTGATCATCTCCACCGGTGACAAAGACATGGCGCAACTGGTCACCGAACATATCATCCTGGAAAACACCATGTCCAACGCGCGCATGGATATTCAGGGCGTTTTCGACAAGTTTGGTGTTAAACCGGAACAGATAGTTGATTACTTGGCATTAATGGGCGATAGCAGCGACAACATTCCCGGCGTACCTAAAGTTGGCCCAAAAACTGCCGCAAAATGGCTGGAAGAGTATCAAACCCTTGAAAACCTGATTGCTAATGCCGATAAAATCACAGGTAAAATTGGCGAAAATCTCCGCGCCAGCCTGGAACAACTGCCATTAGCCAAACAGCTTACCACGATCAAATGTGATCTTGATTTACCTTATAGCATGGATGATTTAAAACGCCGGCCCATAAATACTGAAGAGCTGAAAAACCAGCTGGCCGAGTTGGGATTTTCATCGTGGTTGAAGATGCTGGATAACAACGTTGAAGCTGTAATTTGTGAAGATAAACCTGTCATTATAGAATCCAACTATGAAACCATACTAACTGATCAGCAACTTAATCAATGGCTTGAACAGCTGGAGAATGCTGAACTGTTCGCTTTTGACACAGAAACGACGAGCCTTGATTACAGCAAAGCAGAAATAGTCGGCGTATCGTTTTCGGTAACTCCAGGCAAAGCTGCTTATTTACCTTTAGCCCATGATTATGCCGGGGTACCCGACCAGCTAAATCGTACCGAAGTCCTGAAAAAACTCCGGCCGCTATTGGAAAACCCTCATAAAGCCAAGCTTGGGCAAAACCTCAAATATGACACTCATGTATTAGCAAATCACGGTATAACTCTATGTGGTATTGCTCACGACACCATGCTGGAATCTTATGTATTAAACAGTATAGCAACCAAACATAACATGGATGACCTCGCTAAAGAATATCTGGGCGTAACCACTATTCATTATGAAGATGTTGCCGGCAAGGGCGCAAAACAAATTTCGTTTCAGGAAGTAACGCTGGAACAAGCTGCACCTTATGCGGCTGAAGATGCTGATATTACCTTGCGACTGCATCAAGTGCTGATGGCTAAGCTACAACAGCACCCTACCCTGCTTTCCTTATACTCGGAAATAGAAATCCCCCTGATCAGTGTGCTTGCCCGTATTGAAAGCAATGGTGTATTAATTGATGCCGCCATGCTGGCTCAGCAAAGTCTGGAACTGGCCAATCATATTGTCGCCATTGAACAACAGGCTCACGACCTCGCGGGACATACCTTCAATTTAGGCTCACCCAAACAAATTCAGGACATTCTCTACGACCAACAAAAACTACCTGTTTTAAAGAAAACCCCCAAAGGTCAGCCATCAACGGAAGAATCGGTATTACAGGAACTGGCTGTTGATTATCCTTTGCCCAAGCTGATTCTCGATTACCGCAGTTTAAGCAAGCTAAAATCGACTTATACCGACAAATTGCCGCAACAGGTTGACGACAAAACGGGACGAGTACACACCTCTTATCATCAAGCGGTAGCCGCTACCGGCAGACTATCCTCTTCCGATCCCAACTTGCAAAACATCCCCATCCGCAGTGAAGAAGGCCGAAAAATTCGGCAGGCATTTATTGCTCCGAAAGGCTACAAAATCGTAGCAGCGGATTATTCGCAAATAGAATTACGCATTATGGCGCATTTATCCGCTGATGACGGTTTGCTTAAAGCCTTTAGCAAAGGTGAGGATGTTCACAGGGCGACAGCTGCAGAAGTATTCGGTGTAGCCCCGGATCAAGTCACCACCGATTTGCGCCGCTCGGCAAAAGCTATTAATTTCGGACTGATTTACGGCATGTCTTCTTTTGGCCTGGCACAACAACTGGGCTTATCCCGTAGTCAGGCCCAATCGTATATTGACTTGTATTTTGCTCGCTATCCCGGCGTTAAACAGTATATGGACAGCATTAGAGACCAAGCTCGCGAACAGGGCTATGTTGAAACCTTATTTGGCCGCCGTTTATATTTGCCCGAAATAAAATCACGTAACGCAGCACGTCGTCAATACGCCGAACGCACCGCCATCAATGCACCCATGCAAGGAAGTGCGGCAGATATTATTAAACGCGCCATGATTAGCGCCGATCAGTGGTTATTTCAGGAAAAACCGGATGCCAAAATGATTATGCAAGTTCACGATGAACTGGTATTTGAAGTTGCAGAAGATAAGGTGGACCAGTTTGCAGACATTATTAGAACTATCATGACTTCAGTTGCTGATTTGAATGTGCCACTGATTGTTGATATAGGAATAGGTAGTAATTGGGACGAAGCTCATTAAAAAATTTTAATTTTTCTGAAACTTTTCATTTATACTTAAGTCGTAGGGATGCAATGCCTTATTGGCGTTGAATCAGCCGTTTCCCCCTTAGTTTATCGGCTGATTTTTCCTAAAACCCCAAAGTGTTTCATTGAACTTTGGGGTTTTCTTTTTTAAGGCTTCATTCCAGTTCAGGCTGCTACTCAACCGGGTTAAACAAGAGGTCAAGCGCTTGATGAACTTCATCAATACCGGTTTTTTTCAATGCTGAAAACAACTGTACCGTCAGTGGAAAGTCAATATCCTTAAGCTCTCTTTGAACCTGTAATAAGGTATTTTTGGCCGCTCCGTAAGTCAATTTATCGGCTTTTGTTAACAATACATGCAACGACAAGCCGGTGTGCTGACACCATTCAACCATCTGCCAGTCAAATTCAGTTAAGGGATGGCGCACATCCATCACCAAAATAATGGCACATAATGATTTGCGACTGGTTAAATAGCTTTCCATTAACTTATGCCATTTTTTTTTCACCGACACAGGTACTTTGGCATAACCATAACCAGGTAAATCAACAAACCTTTGATGGGCATTAATTTCAAAAAAATTGAGCATCTGGGTTCTACCTGGTGTTTTACTAATCCTGGCCAATGCGTTTTGCCGAGTCAGGGTATTAATTGCACTCGATTTTCCAGCATTTGAGCGCCCTGCAAATGCCACTTCCCTACCCTGATCTTCAGGTGTATCCTTAAGGTCAGGTGAACTGTTAATAAATTTTGCCTGGGTGTAAACTGGGTTCATCGTTGCCTCGCTTAAGCTTGCTAATTAGGGTAGAATCTGGCTACACTCAGCAGCCTGCATATATACATTAAAGGCTACCATAAAATGACAACTTTATTCCAAAGGGGAACCCGATGAAAAAAAAATTGCTGGCACTTTCATTAGCCATGACGTTTACCAGTACTTCAGGTATTTTACATGCAGAGGGGAATCTTAGCGCAGGAAAAGAAAAAGCGGCTGCCTGTGTCAGTTGCCACGGAGACAACGGTAACAGCCTAGTATCAACATTCCCCAAGCTAGCTCAGCAACATTCTTCATATCTGATAAAACAGTTACAATCCTTTAAAGACGGCACGCGTAAAAATCCCATGATGTCATCTATAGCTATGGGATTAACAGATGAAGATATGGTTGATATCGCCGCTTACTATGCTGAACAAGAAGTTTCGGCAAATCAGCTGCCCGTTTTAGATGATGAAGACGAAGGAGAAAAGAAAGCTGACAGCAAGAATACCATTCAGACTATTATTGCCCAAGGCAGTGATCTCTATCGTAACGGCGACCTGACCCGAGAAGTCTCCGCCTGTATCGCCTGTCATGGTCCCTTTGGCGAAGGCAATAAGCCCGCAGCGTTCCCGCTAATAAAATCTCAACATGCCGATTATTTAATTAAAACACTCACCGATTTTAAAACCGACTTACGCAGTAATAATCCTGAAAACATGATGCACATGATTGCCAAAAAAATGACTGATGAAGAAATTAAAGCTGTTTCTTATCGTATTTCGATGATGAAATAATCACTCAATCCTTTTTGTTAATCTTCTTATTTTCCTGTTCTTTTCTATTGAAAGCAGAGCAAGCGGGCTATGAAACACTTTCATCTGCTCAGCCCACACAAAACCCGGATAAAGTAGAAGTGATTGAATTCTTCTGGTACGGCTGTCCCCATTGCTACGACTTTGAGCCTTTACTCGAAGAATGGGTAAAAAATAAGCCAAAAAATGTTGAATTTATCCGCCAACCGGCTGCTTTCAGTGAGCTCTGGAGCAAACATGCCAAAGCTTATTACACTGCCGAAGCACTGGGTGTTGTAGATAAGGTTCATGCTGATTTCTTTAATGCTATACAAATCAAAAAAGAAGCCCTTGATACTGAAGAAGCGCTAGCCAAGTTTTTTGCGGCTCATGGCGTTGATGAAACCCAATTCCATGAAGCCTACAACTCCTTTGTAGTCGATGCCAAAATGCGCCAGGCACCTCTAATGGCTAGTCGCTACGGTATAACAGGGGTTCCTGCCATCATTATCAATGGCAAGTACAAAACCAATGGCAAACTGGCCGGATCTCATGAAAAGATGATAGAAGTTATGAATAATCTAATTAAGCAGGAAAGCGCTGCAAAATAATAAAAAAGGGAGCAACCATAAGTTGCTCCCCTTCACTTTGAGGAACATCGCATTACCACATCAAATCATCCGGGATTTGATAGTCAGCATAAGGATCGTCTTTATTATCAACAGCACCGCTCCCCTGTTCATTATTCACAATAACACTGGCGGCATCACGTAAGCTTATTTTTTTGGCTACGTCAGACGAGACCACTTCATAGCTTTCCCCCAGTTTTACAATAGCCAGACGGCCGCGAATTATTTGTTCGCGCATGGTTTCCGAGACATACAGCGTCTTTACTTTATTGTTAACATTAAAATGATACTCCAAACCGTCGGGGTCTTTGGGCTGCTTGTTTAGCTCAATGAGTTGCTTAACTTGCGCAAGCAGGTGTTTTTGCTCTTCCTGCTGCTTTTTTAACTGGTTAAGCTCGCGGTCTCTTTCAGCTTTTTCTGCCTGTGCTTTTTGAACCAGTTCTTTGGCTTCATCAACCCCCGTTACATTATTCTTGCGCTGCTGTTGAGTTTGTTTTCGTTTATCGGATTTGGCAGTTTTAGCCTGAGCTGTACTCACTAAACCGGATTTTAATAATTGATCCTGTAACGACAAATTTTGTTTACTCATCACCTAGCTATCTCACATTGTAAATTTAAT
>NQJG01000312.1 GCA_002256465.1 Methylococcaceae bacterium NSP1-1
GAGGTTTGATTCTTAAACCAAAAGCCACATTATCAAATACCGTCATGTGCCGGAATAAAGCATAATGCTGAAACACAAAACCAATATGACGGTTTTTGACCGGCTGGTCGGTGACCTTATCGCCTTTTAAAAAGACATCGCCCTGATCGGCTTGTTCGAGACCGGCAATGATGCGCAGTAAAGTGGTCTTACCACAGCCGGGAGGCCCCAATAATGCGACCAATTCACCTTCGGGAATTTCCAGATTGATATTGTCGAGCGCAGTAAACGCGCCGAAATGTTTACTGATATGGCTTACGCTAATACTCATGATGAGTTCCTCATAAAATTGTTGATTGCTTGCGCTATTCCGCCGCCGCCTGCCGGGCCGCTTTTAAATCCTGATTTTGTTTCCATTCCAGGATGGTTTTAAACACCAGCGTCACGATGGCCAGAGCGGCTAGTAATGAAGCGCCAGCGAAAGCACCGACAAAATCGTATTCGTTGTAACTGACTTCGATGTGCAGCGGCAGCGTGTTGGTGAGGCCGCGGATATGTCCAGACACTACCGAGACCGCGCCAAATTCGCCCATCGCTCTGGCGTTACATAGCAGCACGCCGGTCAGCAGGGCCCATTTGATATTGGGCAAAGTGATCTTGAAAAAGGTTTGCCAACCCGTGGCGCCCAGCGATAAAGCCGCCTCCTCTTCTTCATGCCCCATTTCCTGCATCAATGGAATCAGTTCACGGGCAACAAACGGGAAGGTCACAAATAACGTAGCCAGAATTATCCCCGGCACTGCGAAAATGATCTTGATGTCATGTTCATCAATCAGGGTAATCAGAAGGCTTTTGCCGCGAAAGTCGAAGCGGGCTATCGCCCAGGCGGCAGAAATGCCAAACACGGTCGTTAGAGGCACCGCGACCGCTGCGACCAACAGCGTCAGTCTCATCGCTGACAGCGCGTCGGGATGAGTCAGGCTGGCACTGTAGGCCGACCAGCCCTTGGAAAAAGCTTCAATCAGCACAATCGCCAGCGGAAAAACCAGAAACAACCCAATAATGCTCAAGGCGAGTCCAATCAGGATGTATCGAACCCAATCCGGATCAGACAGTGTTAGTTTCTTGTTGGAGACAATATAAGGCGTAGCAGAAATGGTATTCATCATGAACCTCTCACAGTTGTCCGGAACGGCGGCGTACCCACCATTGCAGGCCATTAATCAGTAACAGCAGCAGAAATGACAGGATCAGCATTGTCATACCGATGGCGGTTGCCCCCGCATATTCGTATTGTTCCAGTTTGGTAATAATCAAAAGCGGCACAATTTCAGAAATATAAGGCATATTGCCGGCAATAAAAATGACCGAACCGTATTCGCCGACCCCACGGGCAAAAGCCATCGCAAAGCCGGTAATTGTAGCCGGCAGGATATTGGGCAAAATGACTTTGACAAACGCTTGAAGACGGGTGGCGCCGAGACTGGCGGCGGCTTCTTCGGTCGCAGTATCCAATTCCTGCAACACAGGCTCGATGGTCCGCACCACAAAAGGCAAACCGATAAAGATCAATGCAACGACAATACCCAAGGGTTTGTAGGCAATTTGTACTCCGAAGCTATCCATCACCAGCTTGCCGATCCAGCCCTGAGGTTCGTAGATCGTTGCCAGCACGATACCGGCGACGGCAGTTGGCAATGCGAAAGGCAAATCAATCAGCGCATCGAAAAGACGCTTGCCGGGAAACGTATAACGCACCAGCGACCAGGCGATAATAAAGCCGAACACCGCGGCTATCGCAGCGGCAATCAGTGCCGACCCAAAGCTGACGCGGAACGAAGCCTGCACACGATGATTACTCAGAATCGCCCAGTACTCATCGAAACTTAACTGCATCGATTTCAACAGCATCGCGCTGAGTGGGATCAGCACAATCAAGGCCAAATAGACCAGGGTAAGGCCGATGGCCGGGCGAAATCCCGGCATGATGTTGCTTTGTGGCATGTCAGTAATCTCTGGTTTTATTAACTATTCAGTAACTTTGTCAGATTATGTGCAAGCTCGTCATACCCGCCGGGAAGCGGGTATCCAGTGCCATGGAAGGCAAGCTCAACCCCATCCTTGGAGCCTG
>NQJG01000313.1 GCA_002256465.1 Methylococcaceae bacterium NSP1-1
AAATTGATTCTTTAGGACTGATCTATGCTGACAAAAATTAGAGAAAAAGCACAAGGTGCTTTTGCATGGGGTATCTTGATTTTAATTTGTGTACCTTTTGCTTTATGGGGTATTAATAATTATCTGGATACCGGAAAAGAAGCACCCGTTGCGTCGGTAGGTGATAAGGATTTTTATCAGCGCGATGTTAATAAAGCCTATGAACAATATAGCCAGAACCTTCAGGGTATGGGTATTGATGAGCAAACCTTAAAAGCACAAGCATTACAAAAGCTGATAAAAGATGAAGTTTTATTGCAATATGTGCATGCTGAGGGCCTTGTTACCACAGATGATGAAGCGCGTGAATTTATTAAATCCCTGCCCTATTTTCAGGTAGATGGTAAGTTTAGTGACAAGCAATATAAAACATTGCTCAGTTCACAAAGAATTTCTTCCGCAGAATTTGTAAACAGAATTAAGAACGCGCTGACTATGGAGCAGTTTCAACATAGTATTGTTGATAGCAGTTTCGCTACACAATATGACGTGGAAGGAAAATCCAGAATCAACAGCGTGATGTCGATTATTTAACTGTTCCGTTACAGTCATTAACAGTACAGCCTACAGAAGAAGAAATATCGGCCTATTATCAACAGCATCAGGATTTATATCGAATACCTGAACAGGTTTCTGTTGAGTATATTGAGTTGTTGCTTGAAGATCTTGCCAAAAAAGTAGTCGTTACCGACGAAAAGTTAAAAGCCTTCTATGAAGAGCAAATAGACCAATACACTACGCCGGAACGAAGAAAAATCAGTCATATCCTGTTTAAAATTAATGACAAGACTACTGATAAAGCGGCTTTAGAAAAAGCTCTTAAAGCAAAACAAGATTTGGCAAATAAAGACTTTGCTGCATTAGCAGCAGAAGTGTCCGATGATAAATTGACCGCTAAAAAAGGTGGAGACCTGGGGTTATTCAATGTTGGTATCATGGAAAAACCGGTTAAATCAGCGTTTGGATATCATTTAATTAAAGTTACAGAACTCGTACCAGGTAACATTAAGCCGTTTGATAGCGTTAAAAATGAAGTCACTAAAGCTTATCAAAAAGCCCAGGCAGAAAATGCTTTTTATGAGGCAGGTGAAAAATTAACTGAAATGAGTTATGAAAATCCTGATAATTTGCAAACAGTAGCTGATGCTCTTGGCATTACTGTGAAGAAATCGGCCTTGTTTACCAAAGAAAAAGGTGAAGGAATTGCAGCTGATGAGAAAATACGCAGTGCTGCGTTCTCGGAAGAAGTGTTACAAGGTAACAATAGTGCGCCTGTGGAGCTTAGTACTGAGCATTTGGTCGTTGTCCGGCTTTTGGAGCACAAGGCGGCCGCCAAGCGGGATTTGAATGAAGTTAAACAGGAAGTGGCGGGGGTATTATCAAAAGAAAAAGCCAATCTACAGAGTGTCGAGAAAGCAAAGCAAATAATGGCGCGTTTGCAAGCGGGTGAATCCATTCAGGTCGTGGCGGCTGAAAATAAGCTGAAAATTAATACAGACAAGGGGCTGGTTCGCGGCAAAAATAAATTACCCGAGCAGTTGAATAATGCCATTTTTAAAGCGGCTAAACCCGTTGGCGGCAAGCCGAGTGTATTTATTGCCGCTTTACCTTCTGGCGAGCAAGTCGTAGTGAGTTTGTCAAAAGTTACGGCGGGCATAATGAGTGAGGATGATAAGAAGCAGATGGAGTTGGCAAAGAAGAATATCGCCAATGCGTTTGGTCAAGTCGAGTTCAATCAAGTTCTTAGCAGTTTGCAGGCGGAGGCTGATATAGAAGTGAATACAAAGGCTCAAGTTCAATAATGCGGCGAGCAATAAAAAGGGAGCATTAAGCTCCCTTTTTATTAGATAAGCAGTCTATCAAGATGCCGCTAATCCGGCAATATTATAGCCGCAATCGACATAAGTAATTTCTCCGGTAATACCTGAAGCCAAATCTGAACACATAAACGCTGCTGCATTACCCACTTCTTCAATGGTTATGTTTCTCTTTAACGGCGAGGTATCGGCAGCTTTACCCAGCATGGATTTAAAATCATTAATACCCGATGCGGCAAGCGTTCTGATAGGTCCTGCTGAAATCGCATTAACGCGAGTACCTTCCGCGCCTAATGCCGCGGCCATATAACGCACATTGGCTTCCAGACTGGCTTTGGCGACACCCATGACATTGTAGTTGGGAATCGCCCGTTCCGCGCCCAAATAAGTCAAGGTTAACAGCGAACCATTACGGCCTTTCATCATGGCGCGTCCTGCTTTCGCTAAAGCAGTAAAACTGTAGGAACTCACATCGTGAGCAATTCTAAAATTTTCGCGGGTGGTGACA
>NQJG01000107.1 GCA_002256465.1 Methylococcaceae bacterium NSP1-1
CCTGTTGGCACAGGCATCAGCGGATGGATCAAGAAAAATAAAATCCACGCCTAAAGGATAACCCGCTAAAGCAATCATTCTGGCAAGCTGTCCTGCACCTAATACACCAACTTTCATAAAATTTCCTCGCGTGGATCGGAGTGCGCGAGCACTGTTTCGGTTTGCTCGCTTCTAAACGCATTTAAGGCGTCCCGATAGCGAGTATGTTTATTACTGATAATGGCCGCTGCCAATAACGCTGCGTTGATAGCGCCCGCTTTGCCGATAGCGAGTGTACCTACCGGAATACCTGCCGGCATTTGTACGATGGACAACAAGGAATCCATGCCATTCAAAGCCTTGGACTGTACCGGAACACCCAAAACGGGAACCGCTGTTTTCGCCGCTGTCATACCCGGCAAATGTGCCGCACCACCTGCACCTGCGATGATGACTTCCAGGCCCTTAGACTCTGCCGTTTCAGCGTAATGGAACAGTTTGTCAGGGGTCCGGTGTGCCGAAACAACTTCAATTTCATGAGGAATGCCCAGTCGCTCTAGTGTTTCAGCCGCAAAGCGCATAGTTTCCCAGTCAGAGGTCGAACCCATGATGATGCCAACCAGTGCTGTCATGTATATTACTCCTTAGTATCAGTACAATCTGGATGATGTAAAAGGCGCGTAGTATCGCATAAATGGCGTGGTGATGTTTTCTAAACTAGAACGAGTCTTAATAAAATGATAAAGTTCTGATTTATTTAGTGACGGATTCAAGGTGCGATTGGTAAGCCTTGAGACTTTAAACCTTTGTGATGCAAATTTATGAAAACACACACCTTTACAAAAAACCAACTTTTAGCTGCTTTGACCAGTATTGTTATTGTGCTATCTGTTACTGGCTGTTCAGATGATAAGGAAAAAACGGTACCGGTTAAAGCCATTCATAATCCATTTGATCATTCTCATGATGTTCCCGTGACAGATGTTGAAAAACATAAATTCGAGCATGATTTTGCTGCACAATGTGTGGAAAGAGAATTGAAGAATTCAGTTAATAAAGACGAAGATAAAGAACGTTTCTCTAAATCCTGCATGTGTGTTGCAACCTACATGATGAAAGATTTAACGGCACAGGAAGCTGAAAAGTTTCTTAAAGAACATGAAAACCCCCGGTCGTTACAAATCAAGTACGACAGTGCTGTTTTTCATTGCACGCAGCAGAAAACCGTGGATAAAGGCTTTAAAACTTTTGAAGCGCCGCCCGAACCTAAGAAGGAAGAGGGGTTTTTTAGCAAGTTCTTTTAGAATTTCAAGCGCCTTGCAATAATGGGACACTGTCGGCCATTGGGTGCTTCATGAATACGGTGGGGACGATTATGTATCGTATACTCTTTCCATGCCCATGAGTGGTAGACACCCCATAATTAACCAACAGAGAAGCAGGCATGACTGATAACACTGAAAACCTTGTTTTGGAGCATCTACGACACATTCGTGGACGTGTCGATCTCATTGCCGATGACATGAAAGAGGTAAAGCTCAGGCTTTCAACGTTAGAAAGCAGCCTGTCGCTGGTGCGGCGAGAAATTATCATCGGCGGTGAAACCGGTGCCCGATAACAGGCGTCCATCGATCGGATCATGGATCGTCTTGAGAGGATCGAACATCGTCTCGAATTGCGAAACGAAACTTGACCTGTAACGGTCGTACGGCGGATAAACAAACCCGTACCCGAATTCGCTTTTTGGTCGGCGGGTTTGAGTCGTTATGTAATTCAGTAGTCGTAATGCTACGCTATACCGAAGATCACGCAGTTTGCTATTTTTAAACTAAAGTAATAATCGTTTTTTCTGCCAATTCTTTTAGAATCTGCAAGCCACCTGAAACAATGAGTTCCGGGTCAGGATGATTCGACTCCCTGGCCACCTGCTTTAAACAATTTTCCGCCAATGGCTTTTCATGTTCCTGAATTATTTCCAGTAACCGGTAAGTGATTGGCGTAATTTCAATAAAATTAACATCATCCTCCCTGTTTCGGTAAACGATGAGAAATGTCGGTTGTTCAGGTGCTTCTAAAGGTAAAAAAGCAGGAGCTATTTTCTGGACAGGGTATTGATAAGCTAGCGGCCATGCTAACGGTGATATAGCGATGTGCTGATTAAGCAGATTGTCCGGATCCGGATTATAGGGAGCCACGGCTTCCTTGGCGATGGATAATGCCATTTCCACCCATTCATAATGAGCCAGTTCCAGAATAAAGGGCAAATCCTCGGAGCAATCGCGTTCATTTTGCAAATAATCCAGAAATTCTTCAGGAATTTGTGAAAAATAAGGCGATTGGGAAGGGTGTTTAGAAAAAAAATCCTGGGCCAAGGCAAACCATTGCTGATCATCGAGTATTTTTCTTAATACCGGAAAATTGCCCGACAAAAAGCCTTCGATATTATTAAAAAATAACTCTCTATACATGGCCATGCGCTGCTCTTTTACATCGGCAGGCACCGGATTGTTTTGCGGATCTCTTATATAGGCTGCAAATTCAGCCTGTTTGCTTTTAAAGTCAACACGCCTATCAGATTTAAGCATACCGTTTTTCATGCTGTGTTCCCCAGGCGTTTTGCATTGTTCTGATGGTATTAACTTCTTTTAATAACTCAGGTATGGCGGGAATATTAAAGTCGCGTTCCAGCAGCGTTGGAAACACGCCATAAAGCTCGTAGGCTTTGCCTAACAGTTTCCATACGGGATCAATAATCTCGGCGCCGTGTGTATCGACCAGAAAATCTTCGGCCTCTACATAATGTCCGGCAATATGAGCGTAAGCAATACGATGTGCCGGCATAGCTCTTAAAAAAGCCTCGGCATCGTAATTGTGATTAACACTGTTGACGTAAATATTATTTATATCAATTAATACATCACAGTCAGCTTCTTCAACAACGGCATTGAAGAATTCTATCTCGGCCATTTCCTGACCGGGGGCTGCATAATAGGACACATTTTCGATAGCTATTTTTTGCTCCAGAATATCCTGTACGCGCTTGATACGTGTGGCGACATGCGAAACCGCCTCTGAAGTAAATGGAATAGGCATCAGATCATATAAATGCCCTTCCTTACTGCAATAACTCAAATGCTCGCTGTAAAATTTCATTTGATGTTCGGCCATAAACTGTTTGACATCGCGCACGAATTTTTCATCCAGCGGATCGGTGCTGCCGATCGACAACGATAAACCATGACAAACAAAATCGAAACGCTCGGTCATTGCGCGAAACTGCTTGCCGAATTTTCCGCCGATGGTAATCCAGTTTTCGGGAGCGACTTCGTAAAAGTCGACATCATTCGGAGGCGTTTCAACAAGCTGACTTAAAAAAGGTCGCCGCAGACCCAAGCCGGCCCCATGAACCAGATGTTGAGTTGAGTCCATAAGAACACCTGTGAGTGATTTGCTAGGAACTGGAAGGCATGATGTCATGCCTTCCCTATTAAAATAGTTAATGCGGGCAGAAGCAATGCCCAACCTAATTCTTATTTTGCTGGAGTAGCAGGCATTTTCATTTGAGCACCGCACCCACCTTCTTTAGCTTTCATTGATTCGCCTGTTGCTGGTGCAGCAGGAGCCGTCGGCATTTTCATTTTATCGCCGCAAGCACCCTCTTTACCCTTCATGGATTCGCCTTTCATCATTTCACCGCAAGCGCCTTCCTTACCTTTCATCATGGCGCCACAGGCGGCTTCCATACCAGGTTTCATTTTGCCGTCTTTCATCATGTCACCGCATGAACCTTCGGTAGCTTTTGTTGCTGGAGTTGTGGTTGCCGCAGCCGCAGGTTTTTTACTACCGGCACACGCGCCTTCCGGAGCTTTTGGCTTAGCCATTCCACCCATAGCTGCGCCACAGGCCATTTCTGCTGTTTTTTTAGTTACATCGGCTTCAGCAACTTGCATATAACCGGCAGACAGTTCAGTCATGCCGAATGGATTAGTTTCAGCATTAGCCGCAGTCGCGGCGAACGTTGAAATAAAAGCAGCACCCATAGCAGCGGCTAAAGGTGTTTTATTGATTTTTTTCATTTTGACTCCCAAATATTATTATAAAGATTCGATATGTGAAGCTATATCGAATAGAGCTATCATACCAAAGACGAATGAATAAAGAATGAATATCCTTTTATCCAGGAAAAGTATATACAAAGAGACTGTGCAGATTTTGAAGAGTTGCAGTGAATTATCGCAGCGGCATCCTTTGTGGGTCCCCAAACAAATTTTCAAGCATAAGACACGTCCTCTCTAT
>NQJG01000108.1 GCA_002256465.1 Methylococcaceae bacterium NSP1-1
AGCGTTTTCTGCAATATCTTCGGCCAGAGGTCTGACCGCTTCCAGTATGCCAATACAGCCGCGCAGTTGATGGTGTTTCTGGAGGGTAACAAAAGTAGCACGATGCTCTGTTAATTCGGCCGGAAAATCGGCTAAATTAATTTTTAATGGTCTGCCTGTTTGCAAACCATGCTGAATGGAGCTTTTCGCTAAATCCAGCAATCGTTGTTGATTTTCTTTATTCAATGACATAAGCGCCGTATCCCACAACTCTGCTTTTGTCTCCAGCGGTATCGCCGGAGTTGCGCAGGTCGATTGTTTTAATGGTTAATGATTTTTCCCGCGCCAACTTTAACAATCCGCTGACAGGCACTTTGCCACAGGCGGAGTCATAGGCGAGTTGTTCATATTGCAGGTGTTCTATTGTTGCACTGGTTGCCTTGTCAAGCTGTTTTGCGGTTGCATAATCGTGATAATGACTCAAGTCAGAACTGATAACAATCAAGGTTTCATCACCGCCCCACAATGCGTCGATAACCTGACTGACTTGTTCCGGCGATGCGTCGCCGGCAACAATGGGAACAATCTTGAAGTCATCCAGCATTTCCTGTAAAAAAGGCAAATGAACTTCCAGGCTGTGTTCATAGGTATGTGCCTGCTCAAGGTATTCTACAAAAGGCAGTTTGACTATAGTCTCTACGGCTTCCTGGTCAACAGCGATAGAGCCTAAAGGCGTGATGAATGATTGCGCTTTGCTCACGGCCAGTCCCCTGAAAGCGACACGATGGGATGGGCCGATGAGAACGACCCGGTTTATCAGGTCATGAGCTTTTTTTAATCGAGCATAAGCGGTTGCGGCAACGGGGCCTGAATAAATGTAGCCGGCATGAGGCACAATGATGGCTTTGGGAACTTTCGCACTCGATTCAGCATCATTTAGATATTCATCCAGCATTTGATGCAATTGTTTCGGATTTGCAGGGTAGAAAGAGCCTGCTACAGCGGGTTGTCTGATCATTGGTTTGTCCTTTTATTTCTCGGTAAAAGATTCATGGTAATCTTTGCAAGTCAGTATAGGATATTTAGTGTGATGACTTGATTACAGATTTTAGATGTTAGTTGCGTTTTATGACAAGATGATTTACTAACGGTTCCAGGAGAATGAGAATGACTGATTTTATTACCCATGACACAGTGAAAACCCGTTATTGGCATAAGTTAGAAGATGGGCGTATACAATGTGATGTGTGCCCGAGATTTTGCAAGCTGCATGAAGGCCAGCGAGGTCTGTGCTTTGTCAGGCAGAATCTGGATAGTCAGATTGTCATGACCAGTTATGGCCGTTCCAGCGGCTTTGCTATTGATCCTATCGAAAAGAAACCACTGAACCATTTTCTGCCTGGCACCTCGGTATTTTCTTTTGGTACTGCTGGTTGTAATCTGGCCTGCAAGTTTTGCCAAAATTGGGATATCAGCAAATCGCGAGAAATGGATACGCTGATGAGTAAGGCATCCCCCGAAGCGATCGCCCGGGCGGCGTTGGACAATGGCTGTGATAGTGTTGCCTATACCTATAATGATCCGGTGGTTTTCCATGAATATGCGATTGATACTGCGAAAGCCTGCCGAAGTCTCGGTATCAAATCAGTGGCGGTTTCCGCCGGTTATGTGTGCGAGGAACCAAGGGCCGAATTTTATCAATGGATGGATGCCGCCAACATTGATTTAAAAGCCTTCACCGAGCGCTTTTATCATCAGATTACCGGCGGACATCTGGAACCCGTATTGGAAACACTAAAGTACATCAAGCATGAAACATCGGTCTGGCTGGAACTGACGACTTTAATTATTCCCGGTGAAAATGATACGGAAGCGGAACTGGAAGCCATGACCCAGTGGGTGGTCGAGAATCTGGGGCCCGATGTGCCGATGCACTTTTCAGCATTTCACCCTGACTGGAAGATGCTCGATAAGCCGCCTACACCGATTGCATCGTTATTGCAGGCGCGACAAATCGCTTTAAAAAATGGTATCCATTACGCTTATGTAGGCAACGTTCATGATAAGTCTGCCGATAGCACTTATTGTCACAGCTGCGGTAAGTTATTGATAGGCCGTGACTGGTATGAACTGTCCGAATGGAATCTGGATGAGTCCGGCTGTTGTCGCTTTTGCGGTGAACGTTGTGCCGGTGTTTTTAAACCCAAACCGGGTAACTGGGGCGCAAAGCGAAAAGGCGTTATTATGAATTGAGCAGAATCAGTAACAGGCAAGTAGCCAAAATATTTTAATACTCACTCACCATGACGCCTGTCCTCGGCAAGCCGAACGGAGCACGAAGTTTTATGCTTGACTTCATGTCCCCTTCGTCCCGTCTCAAGACAGGCTTCGTGGTATATAAAAATCAATAGGCAGAGATTAATGCCTAACTAAAGAAACTAAAGCGAATCGCCAATTTCAGGCTTATAGAATCCTTTATAGAAAAACCACTTTTTAACGTGCAGATACTTTCTGATGGGGGTTTTAATGACTGATATACACAACGCTATAGAAAACAGACACCATACTGCCGCATATTCATTAGGATCCGTCGTGGTAATATCTGAAATAAGCGGCCCAATCAGATAATGAAAGCCTACGAAACGATATGAACCATAGATAAACGGCATATAAAAAGCCACTGCGATATAGGTAAACGCATGCAAGCCCCAGTCAAAACCACCTAGCCATTTAACCGGATCCGACATAAGACCATTTAAAGGCATTTGCCAGGCGATATGCCAGGAACCGGAAGTTGAACAAACACTGGGGCCGCAAAAACCTTCCACGCCGATGTGACACGACCCCGCCCAGCCAAAAGGGTACATTTTGATGAGCATGGCAATCGAACCTATTGCGCAAATCGTATAAACGGTTGTGCGGATTTTTAATTTAACGCTGACCGGAATAAAGTACATTGCGACCATGTTGACAAAAAATGGCTGAAACGCGACATGTATATAGCCAAGCAGCGTGAGTATCTGGTTACTCGGGTTATCACATAAATCAATATAGATGTAAGTTACGGCCTGTAATAATTCCATTAAGGCAAAATAGGTTAACGGAATCCATAGCTCTTTGGATTCGCCTTTTTTAATCGCAAGATACGCTGCGGTACTAAGACCTACGACGGCTAATACCCCCGACGCTTCACCACTCCAACACATAAAACCAACCCTTCTCTTATAATTATTAAATACCGCTTATTTCAACAGCCTCCTGGTTGGCTTATCACGTTAAAATATCAGTAATGTTTTTATTGATTGTTAATGCTTCACCAGCACAAACCTGTCTATTGTATTACAACCGGGGAGGGATTGAGAAAAGGTTATGAAAACCCTGCTTTACAGCAGGTATAAGGTTAATGGTAAAGCGGCGCGGCCGTGTTAAAGATTATGTTTATTCACCTTTCGCCATGTACCTCGAACTTTAAGCTATATGGGCAGGGCAGCAAAAGCATCAAGATCCTCTACCGCAGCAGCGGTCCGGCGTATAAGCTCATGATTGCTCTCCAGATTCATCATGCCACCGATTGCGAGTGTTACGATCATTGCTTCAAAGGGATAGATGAGGTGAGCGCGATATCTTTGCAGCAGCATTTTCACATCAATACCTGCAATGCCATTATTCCCAAGACATTGAGCATAAATTGCTATGAGGTTCGCTTCGTGAAGCCGGCGGGTCTCCGGATTGAGAGCGGTGGACAGGAAGTAAGCAATATCGCTTATCCCCTCACCAAGGCGAATCAGTTGCCAATCAAGAAGGCCGGGTTGAGTCTGATTCCAGAATAAATTGCCGGGATGACAATCATGATGAACGAGTGTCTGTGGGGCTTCCGTAAGAAAGCGCATGGCCTGTCGGCGATGACGGGCATAATGAACAGCTTTTGCATGAAGCGTCGAGGGCACGAGCTCCCCAGCTTGATGTAGTCCTCGTTTCATCAACGGAACGGCCATGGCTGTACCCAAAAAGTCTTCCAGGCGACGTACCGGACCGGCCAACCAGCGATAGGTATGCTCGAGATTTTCTTTATTCCAAAAACGGGCATGGAAGTTGGCAAGTTGTTCCACGACCAAGGCGGCTTGAGGAAACGTCAACGCATCTCCAGGACTACCGAGAGTAACTCCCAATTCTGTCATATCTGTAAGAACCAGAGTCGCGCCCCTGCCAAATCTGCTCTGTGCCGCCAAAAAATGAGGTACGGTAACTGATACAGACCGGGCAACTTCATTATAGAAACGCACCTCCGTATGCAAC
>NQJG01000109.1 GCA_002256465.1 Methylococcaceae bacterium NSP1-1
AGTTGCGAATATAACGCATATATAATGGCCTCCGAAATGACCACAGCCAACAAACCGGAAATTAGCCCTAGCGTGCTGAATTCGATAATATGGGTTTTTCTTAACAATGAGCGGTTAGCACCCAGCGTTCGCATTAACGCGCCTTCATAAATTCGACCATCCAAGGTAGCATAAACGGCGGCAAACAACACGGCAAATCCAGCCATTAAGGCAAAGTACAGCAAATAGTTAATGGCTTGTGTCAATTGAATCAGTATGGTTTTAAATTGCTTCAAAATTAAATCAACCTCCAGAATAGTCGTGCCGGGAAATTTTTTTACCAGTGTGTTTAGGACGTTTTTTTGTGTTTCAGGCAAATAAAAGCTGGTGATAAAAGTGCTGGGATAGGCATCCAGTGTGCCAGGAGAGAAAACCATATAAAAATTAGGCTTCATCGTATCCCACCTAAGTTCACGAATACTGGCAACCTTCGCGTTGATTTGTTGGCTGCCAACGGTAAATGTCAAAAGATCGCCTGGCTTTATTTTCAGGCTATCGGCCAATTTCTGTTCAACAGACACCAACCCTGCCTGCTGATTATTCCACCAATTTCCGGCAGCTATTTTATTCTCTTCAGGCAGTTCTTTTGTCCAGGTAAGGCTTAATTCTCTGTGTGTGGCATTTTCGCCCTGCGTGTCTTTACTGACAATTTGCTGTACGGGGGTATGATTGATCTCAACCAAACGGCCTTTAACCACCGGATAAAACTGGCTTCCGTTAATGTTTTGCTGTTGCAGTTCTTGTTTAAAGGCGGCTTGTTGGTCGGGAAAAATATTTAGCGCAAAATGATTGGGCGCGTTATCGGGTAGTTGCTTTTGCCAATTATCGATCAAATCGGTACGCACGGTAAAACTGAGTACCATGGCAACCAAAGTAATACTGAAAGCCAGGATTTGGCTGACGCTGGTGCGGCTATTTCTTAATAAGCCCTGTAAGCCGAAACGCCAGGTCAAGCTCATGGATGGCAGCAATTTATGGGTTAAATTCAACAAGCCATAAACCAGCAAGCCTAGAACCAGCAAAGTCATCAGACCCACACCTAAAATGATTGCTGTCATTTTAATATCATCCGTATATTTCCATATTAACAGGCCAATAATACCGATAGATAACCCATAGATCAGCCACGCACTACTGGGCAAAGGCTCCAGTTCGCGGCGCAATACTCTGAGCGGTGACACCTGTTTAAGCCGTAATAACGGCGGCAAGGCGAAACCTAATAAAACCGCCATTCCGATGATAAAACCGAAAAAAACCGCCAATAAACCGGGGCTGGCGACGTGCTGGGGCAGTAAGCTTCTCAGTAAATGGAACAAAGCTTCTTGTGCAAACCAGCCCAACAAACAACCTATGGCACTCGCTAACACGCCTAAGACAATAAACTGACTGCTATAAAGCCAGAGTATTTCGTTCTGTTTACAGCCCAGGCATCGCAATAGAGCAGTAGCATTAAAATGTCGTTCGGTATAACGGCGGGTAGCCATGGCAATGGCCACACCGGAAATTAAAATAACCAGTGTACTGGATAGTCCAAGATAGCGTTCCGCGCGATCCAATGCCGATCCCAATTCTGGACGGTCTTCATGAATATCCATAATACGTTGCGACGGGTTTAGCTGCGGTTTTATCCATTGCTTGAATTCAGTTAATGCTTTGGTTTCACCAGTAAATTGAAAATTATAATGGACATGACTGCCCGGTTGAACTATTCCGGTTGCCTCCAAATCACCCTCATTAATCATCACGCGCGGTGAAAAACTGTAAAAATCCCCTTTCTTGTCGGGTTCATAGGTAATGATATTACTGATGGTCAGTTGTTTCTCACCCACTGTTAACGGATCACCTAATTTGAGCTTAAGTGCCGACAAAATGCGTTTTTCAAGCCAGGCCGTTCCTTTCTCCGGGCCATTTTGTGTGATTGTTTCGGTCGAATAATCCGTTGTTGTAGTTTTTAAAAACCCGCGCAAGGGATAAGCTGCACTGACGGCTTTAACACCGGCCAGTAGAAGTTCATCATGCTCGATCAGGACGCTGGAAAATTCTGCCGTTCTTGCTTGCGTCAAATTGAGTTGCATTGCCTTGGTTAACCACTCGGCAGGCACCGGAGCCGGGCTGGCTATTACCAAATCGGCAGCCAGAAACTCGGCCGTTTGATTGGTCATGGTGCGTTGCAGGCGGTCTGAAAACAGTGCAATAGCTGTTGAACTGGTCACGGCAATAATCAAAGCCAGTATCAGTATCGTCAGTTCGCCGGAACGGCTGTCACGCCATAACAGCCGTAGCGCCAGATTAAAACGGCTCATACCATGCACCCTGCATCCAGCTGAATGGTGCGTTGGCAACGGGCAGCCAGGCCGTGGTCGTGCGTCACCAGAATCAAGGTAGTTTTATTTTCAAGATTAAGCTCAAACAGCAAATCAATAATAGTTGCGCCGGTTTTACTATCGAGATTACCTGTCGGTTCATCGGCAAAAAGAATTGCGGGTTTAGTAACAAAGGCTCTAGCCAGGGCAACGCGTTGTTGTTCACCGCCGGAAAGTTGTTTTGGCGTATGTGATAAGCGATGCGACAAACCCACCCGGTATAATAAATCAGTAGCTGCGGCTTTGGCGTTTTTATCACCGCTTAACTCCAAAGGCAGCATGACATTTTCCAAAGCGGTGAGTCCTTGCAATAATTGAAATGACTGAAAGACAAAGCCAATCAGCTCATTACGCATGGCCGCTCTGCCATCTTCATTCATGGTAGTTAAACTCTTTCCATTCAGGCTGATTGATCCGGAGGTAGGCGTATCCAATCCCGCCAACAAGCTTATTAATGTGGATTTTCCCGAACCGGATTCGCCAACAATGGCAATACTTTCAAGTCCTTCCGTTACTATAATGTTGTTTGATGCTTGATTAACTTGAGTTTGCATAATGCGTAGATTGTTATTTGCCGTGATAGTTTCATTAATATCCATGTCTGCCATAGCCAAGCCGCCTATAATAATTGTTTTAGGAGATAGTATCAGTGCTGGTTACGGAATTGAAGTAGACGAAGGTTGGGTTGCTTTACTACAGAAAAAACTGCTTGAAGCCAAAATTAATTACAACATCAGCAATGCCAGTATTAGTGGCGATACCAGCGCAGGTGGTTTAGCGCGTATCGACCCGCTTTTAACGGCACATAAACCCGCTATTGTATTACTTCAACTGGGTGCTAATGACGGCTTGCGCGGTCTGTCACCCGTACAAATGAAAAGCAATCTTTCCGAGATTGTTCACCGAGCTCAAAAAGCGGGGGCAAAAGTCATTTTGCTAGGAATGAAAATTCCACCCAACTACGGAAAACGCTACATTGATATGTTTTACAACGTTTATCCGCAACTAGCTAAAGAGCTGAATATTCCGTTTGTCCCTTTTCTTCTCGAAGATGTTGCGCTGAATAAGGACTTGATGCAAGCTGATGGACTGCACCCTAATGCTAAAGCACAGCCCATTCTTGCAAACAAAATTGAGCCTTACCTTTTTCCTTTACTTAAATAAAGAGAGTTACTAATGACAGTTTTAACATTGAAACAAGCCAATCTTATTATAAACACCGCAGTCCATGTAGCGAGAGAATTAAATCTGGCACCCTTGACTGTCGTGGTGCTGGATGCCGCGGGTCATGTAAAAGCCCTGCAACGAGAAGATGGCGCAAGCATGATCAGGCAACAAATCGCCACGGCAAAAGCCTGGGGTGCGGTCAACATGGGCGTATCCTCTCGCAGTCTGGCAGGAGTAGCAGCACAACGCCCGGATTTTATGAATGCATTAATAGATGTAGCTGATGGAAAAATAATGCCGGTTCCTGGTGGCGTTCTGATTCGTGATGCAGACAATACTCTCATCGGCGCCGTCGGCATTAGTGGTGATGTATCTGATCAGGATGAGCGCTGTGCGATTGCAGGGATAGAGGCTGTGGGTTTTTTTGCGGGTGTTTGAGATTAATCTTCTTTCTGCTCGATTTTATTTAACCTGGCTTCCAGTTCTGCTTCGTCAGAATAGTCATAATCACTACTTTCTTTACGCACAAACAAACGTGAAAATAACAAGCCCGCTTCAAATAACATCCACATGGGTACGGCCAATAATGTTTGTGAAACAGCATCGGGAGGGGTTAGCACAGCAGCGATGATAAACGCGGCAACAATTACATAAGGGCGTTTTTCAGCAAGAGCAGTCGGACTTACTAATCCTGTCCAGACCATCACGATGGTAAATATCGGCACTTCAAAACAAATACCAAAAGCAAAAAACAGCGTTAAAACAAAATCCAGATACTTGGTAATATCCGTCATCACCGCAACACCTTCAGGTGCGGCAGCCGTTAAAAAGCCAAACATCAACGGAAAAACCACAAAGTAAGCAAAGACTACGCCCAGATAAAACAGTAGCGTACTGGCAATCAATAGCGGCAAGATCATACGCCGTTCGCGCTTATAAAGACCTGGCGCTACAAACGCCCAAAACTGGTAAAGAATAACGGGGACGGAAATAAAAACAGCGACGACGAGCGCCAACTTGAAGGGCGTAAAAAAGGGTGACGCCACATCAATAGCAATCATAGTGCTATTTTTGGGCATATGCTTCATCAGCGGTCCAGCCAGGATGCTGTAGATTTGATTCGCGTATGAAGCCAGACCCAAAAACACTACTAATACGCATAAAATCACCTTTAACAGGCGATTACGCAATTCAATCAGATGGCTGATAAAAGGCTGCTCAGCCCCTTCGAAATTATTTTGGCTCATGTGGCGACTTAACGTCTACTTGAGTCTCTTCCGGCAGCGCTGCAAGTGAAGCTTTAATAGAATTTGCGGCATCAGTTGTTTCATTGATAGCAGCATGAAATTCCTGCAGCTCCGCCTGCTCTTTAAATATCTGACGAAGCTCTTCTGCCTGCAGTTCCTGCTTGATTTCTGCCTTGACCGAAGCCACCATAGAGCGTGTCTTACCTATCCAGAAACCTGCAAGTCGCGCCACTTTGGGTAATCGCTCAGGACCTATCACCAACAAACTGACCAAGCCGATCATAATAAGCTCGGAAAACCCTATATCAAACATATCAGACTTTTTCGTTTTTCTTGGAGGTTACTTCGCCATCGATAGTTTCACCTTCATTTTCGGCATGTGTTTTGTCTTCTTCACCTTCTTTAACGGCGGAGCGAAAACTTTTGATAGCTCCGCCCAAATCCGCGCCAACATTACGCAGCTTTTTCGTGCCAAAAAGCACGATAACGATAACTAATATAACTAATAATTCTTTAATGCCGATACCCATTTCTAGCTCCCGAGATAATATTATTTATTACGCTGCGCTTTTTCTTGCAAACCAGACAAGCCAAAACGGCGTTGTAGTTCCTGCAACACATCATCCGGCCCTAAGCCCTGGTCCGCGAGCAATACCATGCAATGAAACCACAAATCAGCAGTTTCATAAATAATTTGTTTTTTATCGCCATCTTTGGCGGCAATAACCGTTTCTGTCGCTTCTTCGCCTATTTTTTTCAGAATAGCATCCAGTCCCTTTGCATAAAGGCTGGCTACATAAGATTTATCTGCTGATTCAAGCTTACGCTGTTCCAGAATTTGGGCTAATTGTTGTAATACTTCACTCATTTTTTGTATAAATTGCTTTAGGATCTTTCAATACTGCCTCTATAGCTTGCCATTGCCCATCAATCAGGCGACGATAAAAACAGCTCTCACGCCCGGTATGACAGGCAATACCACCTTCCTGTTCAATTTTAAGCAGGATAACATCCTCATCACAGTCCAGAAACAAACCGGTAACCTTCTGCCTGTGTCCGGACTCTTCACCTTTGCGCCATAATTTTCCGCGCGATCTGGACCAGTAAACTGCATAACCTTCTGCAACTGTTAAACCTAATGATTCACGATTCATCCAGGCAAACATAAGGACTTTTCCGGTATCAGCCTGTTGCGCGATAACAGGGCAAAGACCTTCTTCAGTCCAGCGTATCTCATCCAGCCACGAAACGCTCATATGCGCATCTCTATGCCGCGTGATGCCATGTGTTCTTTGGCTTGCTGTATCGTGTATTCGGCAAAGTGAAAAATACTTGCCGCTAACACAGCATCCGCTTTACCTTCAATCACGCCCTCAGCGAGATGATCCAGGTTACCTACCCCGCCTGATGCAATAACAGGCACGGTAACCGCTTCGCTAATGGCACGGGTTAGGGGTAAATCAAAACCTTCCCGCGTGCCATCTCTGTCCATGCTGGTTAACAGAATTTCTCCAGCACCGTATTCGACCATTCTTTTTGCCCAACCAATGGCCTCTATGCCTGTCGCTTTACGGCCACCGTGTGTAAAAATTTCCCAACGATCGGCTTCGCCCGGTTGACTGACTTTTTTAGCATCCATTGCCACAACAATACATTGTGAACCAAAACGCAGTGCGGCTTCGCGGACAAATTCCGGATTTGACACCGCAGCACTGTTAATGCCGACTTTATCCGCTCCCGCATTGAGCATGCGGCGAATATCGTCCAGAGTCCTGATGCCGCCTCCTACCGTCAACGGGATGAATACTTCACTGGCCACTTGCTCAACGACATGGACAATTGTGTCACGGTTATCATGAGTGGCGGTAATATCCAAAAAAGTGATTTCGTCTGCGCCTTCACGGTCATAACGTCTGGCGACTTCTACAGGGTCACCGGCATCACGAATATCAACAAATTTAACGCCTTTAACAACGCGGCCATTATCAACATCCAGACAGGGAATAATACGTTTAGCCAAGCTCATGATACTGAATACGATTCTGCTAATTTTTCAGCTTCGGCAAAATCCAGTGTGCCTTCATAAATCGCACGTCCGGTAATTGCGCCGATGATACCTTCATGAGCCACCGCACCCAATGCTTTAATATCATTGATATTGGTAATACCGCCTG
>NQJG01000314.1 GCA_002256465.1 Methylococcaceae bacterium NSP1-1
ATCGAAAAGGATTTGGAAGAAATAGCCATAGTTGAGCAGTTTCCAAAAATGGAAGGGCGGCAAATGATAATGGTTATGGCACCGAAAAAGAAAAAATAATAAATTTGTAAAGACGTTGCTTTTCAGCGCCTTTACAGCAAGTAGCTCAGGATAAGCTACTAAAAGCATCACTCATGATGCTAGTAATTCTTCAGGGCCGTGCATTTTGCCTTGCTGGGTTATGTCTCAGGGATTTTTTATTTTTATATTACTGGAGCAAACAAATGCCAAAGATAAAAACTAACCGTGGTGCTGCCAAGCGTTTTAGACGCACAGGCAATGGCGGTTTCAAGTGTGGACAGTCGCATCGCCGTCATATTCTGACCAAGAAGTCGACTAAAAGAAAAAGACAGTTACGCTCACCGGCAACTATTCATCCATCAGATGTGCGCATGGCTGCACGTATGATGCCTTACAGTTAATAGAGGAGAATAGCAATGCCTAGAGTTAAACGTGGCGTAACAGCCAGAGCAAGACATAAGAAAGTTTTAAAGCAAGCAAAAGGTTACTACGGTGCACGTAGTAGGGTTTATCGTGTTGCTAAACAAGCGGTAATCAAAGCGGGTCAATATGCATACCGCGACCGCAAACAAAGAAAACGTCAATTCCGCGCCTTGTGGATCGTCCGTATCAATGCGGCTGCACGCATGTATGGAATATCCTATAGCCGCTTGATCAATGGCTTGACAAAAGCCAATGTAGCCATAGATCGTAAGGTTTTAGCTGACATCGCAGTACGTGACATTGAATCATTTGGCAAAATAGCGGAAATTGCTAAAGCCAATCAAAGTCAGCCTTAAGTAAAGACGCAGTTTCTCTTCACTGAGGCATCTTAAAATACCACCGGTCTCATTCCAAGAGACGGGTGGTTCAGGATTTGGATCCTGAAACCCAATTTATAAATTCTCCTATCCCTAACTAAGCGAGCAGATCAGTGTCGGCTACCCTTGAAGAGATTCTCGCGCAGGCATTACAAGAGCTTGCAGCAGTCAATGACCTTATTCAACTCGATAAGGTTCGTGTCCACTATCTCGGTAAAAAGGGATTATTTACCCTGCAGATGAAAGAGCTTGGCAAGCTTGATCCCGAGCAACGGCGATCAGTAGGTCAAATAATTAACCAGGCTAAAGACCAATTTCAGCAACAGCTGGAAGCCTGCAAAGAACAGTTGGAAAATGCCGCATTAGCTGCAAGACTAGCCAGCGAGAGCATTGATGTTACCTTGCCCGGGCGCGGTCAATCGGTAGCAGGGTTACACCCCGTTACCACAACCCTGAGACGAATTTCCAGGATATTTGCCAGTGTCGGCTTTAAAGTCGCAGAAGGTCCTGAAATCGAAGACGATTATCATAACTTTGAAGCGCTCAATATACCTGCACATCACCCTGCTAGAGCAATGCACGATACGTTTTATTTTGATGCCCATACGGTATTAAGAACGCATACTTCACCCGTGCAAATCAGAACGATGGAATCCGAAAACGCTGCGATTCAGATATTACGCATACCCCTATGTTTCATCAGGTAGAAGGTTTTCTGGTCGATACGGATGTCAGTTTTGCTGACTTAAAAGGTGTTGTTTACGAATTCCTGCGCGCATTTTTTGAAAAAGATATTCAAGTGCGCTTTAGACCCTCATATTTTCCTTTTACCGAGCCTTCCGCGGAAGTCGATATTGAATGCGTGATGTGTAATGGCGAAGGCTGTCGCGTATGCAGTCAGACCGGCTGGCTGGAAGTCATGGGCTGCGGCATGATTCATCCCGAAGTTTTTAAAGCGGTTAATATCGACAGCGAACAATACAGCGGTTTTGCTTTTGGCATGGGCGTAGAGCGACTCGCGATGTTGCGATATGGTATTAACGATTTACGGTTATTTTTTGAAAATGATCTTAAATTTTTAGAGCAATTTAATTAAACAGCTGCCGCGCCTGCTCTCGGCAGGTCTGCGGCATACACTCCATTCCTAGAGATAAAGG
>NQJG01000315.1 GCA_002256465.1 Methylococcaceae bacterium NSP1-1
CGATTCACTTTCTCTGAACAAAGCTATGTTATTTTCTTGAGCTTTTTTATCAACCAGATCAATTGCATTATTATAACGCTGGCTAAACTGACGCTCGATTGCGGACTTTTTTTGCTGATAGGTAGGACCTTCAAATGCCGCTGGAAAAGTTGCCAATAAATTATCAATCAACTTCTCAATATCTTTGCTGAATACCTGTCCATATTCAGCTGGCAATTCAACCGCAACAGGCTCTCTGGGGTTATCAAAATTATCCACATAAGCATAGGAAGGTGCTGCAGACAGGGATTGGGCAAGGTTGTACAGATGATTGGTAACCATGGACAGACGTCCTAAACCAGGTTCGCCCATAACAAAAATATTATAGCCGGGATTAGGCATGGCAACACCAAATTCCAATGCTGACTGAGCTCTTGGCTGTCCTAAAATGCCGCCTTGCAATCGGGGAGCTTCCTGGAATTCAAAACCGGTCAAATCGACATTTAGTTTCAGTGACTCTACAGGAAGCTTTAAGGTAATAGACATGGATAAGTTCGAAGGTATCGGATTGCAAATTAGCTTTCGGAACCTCAAGTGATTTGATATCGATCTGTCATAAATAATCATACAAAACAGCAAAATAATCAGGACAAGAATAACCGGTTTATCGCCTGAACTCGCATAAGGTGTCATGCCACCCATAGGCGTTATCGTTTCGGTGAGTACTGTGGCTTTAAATAAGGGTGCCTGGCTAATGATTTTTCCATCAGGCCCAATAACAGCTGTCACCCCGGTATTGGTAGACCGCAACAGAAAACGTCCGGTTTCCATGGCCCGCATTCTGGCAATTTGCAGATGCTGATAAGGTTCTATTGAATGTCCAAACCAGCCATCATTGGTAACGTTAACCAGATAAGCCGCATCGGGCAAGCCTATAATACCTGCATCACCAAAGGCATCTTCATAACAAATGGAGGTTATAAATGGATAACCCCCCGCTTTCAACAAGGGTTGATCGATGCCGCCAGACTTAAAGTTGCCCAATTTTATCGACAGGCTATTTAATATAAAGCCGGATACGGGTTGCCACGGCAAATATTCGCCGAATGGCAGTAAATGTTTTTTTCGATACATACCGGTTTCCTTACCCAGCGTCATAACTGCATTGTATTTTTCATCCTCCGAATTTCCATGTGCCGGAAGGCTAACAATTAAGTCCGTATTATGTTGCTGAGCAGCTTTACTTAAGGGCAATAAAAACCACTCGTTTACCTCGTTCAAATAAGCCGGAATTGATGTTTCAGGCCAAACAATGACAGCAGAATTCCATTGTGCCTCAGTCATCGTCTTATAGTATTTCAAGGTATTAAGTCTATTTTCCGGCAACCACTTTTGATCCTGCGTTATATTACCTTGAATCAATGAGACGCGGATGGGGTTGCCTATAGCATGGGTCCATTTTATCGTCTGTAAGACACTGCCTGCAGCCCATAAAGCAACAAGGGTACTGATCAATAACAGCTCTTGTTTTTTAGTTTGAAAAATAAATACGATGCCAGATGCCGTTAATGCCACTAAAAACCCCGCGCCATAACCGCCTATTATAGGGATATACCCCGCCAAAGGTGTTTCGAGTTGGGAGTAGGCGATTTGCAGCCAGGGAAAGCCGTTAAGCACCCAATAGCCACGCAAGTATTCGATCAATAGCCAAACTATAGGCATGACCATTATTGAAATATGACCTCTAATAATCGACATTATTTTTACAGAAAGATAACCTGCCAGCGCCGGAAACAAGGCCCAAAAACCAACGAATACGCTGGTTAGCAGACAGGAGCTTAGCATATTGGCTCTTCCAAAATCATGAATACTGATATAAACCCAGGACACGCCTAAACCAAAAGAAGCAAACATCAGGCTCAGTGCCACTAACGTCAGGTATGCATAATCAAAAGGAGCAAATGCCAAGGTGAATAAAATGCCCGCAATGACTGCGAGCAAATCGTAATAGTGTTTTGAAGAAAATCGCATAGATTGCAATTATGGATTTAGAGAAACAGATCAGACAATAATAGGGGACACGTAATCGCTGTAATTTTAGATGAAAAAAATTTTTAGCTGGATCCGTGATAGAGTAACTCGATTTTTCGTAGGCATGTCGATTGGTAAAGCTAACATTAACCCGACTAAACGATGTCGTGGAAATATAACCATCCAAAGCGTAACTTAAACTATAATTTTCTGTATAGAATTTGCCGGTTAAATCCAGGATTCTTATTTATTAGCTACCTTAACCAGCCAACCAGTCTTATCGTCACAACCCAATACCGCCTTGGCACTCACATCGATTCTAACAAAATTCCCATTTAAAGAAGCTGGTAATTTTGCCTTGACTTTGTGAAAGGTACTATTGCTTTCCACAGTAAAAGGGAGTTCTTGTTTTTTGGCAGTTAACTTGATGGTACTGGGATCTGCCCAAGCAGAAATTTTTATTATAAACTCTGATTCGGGTGCAATTTCAATATTCTCAGGTGCTTTATATTCGTGAAGGTTAAAATCAGTGAAGCGTGGTTTTTTGCAAGCTTGTTCTAATTCCTCAGGACTGTAGGCGACAGCTGCGCCATTAAATAAAACTACAGCAATAAATAGAGCAGACTTAAACATTTTTGTTACTTTCATATTAATTCCTCAATCAAGACTTGGTGTTATCTTTAAAGATTAACCTATTGACACACAGTGTCACTTTAATTTTTTTTTTAATGGAATTCAACTATTTCGGTATTAGCCTCTAGCTTTACACTGATAAGCCCTCCATATCCCTCACACAAAACCGATGATGTCTTGTACAATATCAACAGTTTAAATTTTAAAGAGAATATGACATTGAGCGGACAAAACCAAGAAAGCCTGAATTATAAAAGTGCCGGCGTTGATATTGCAGCAGGTAACGAATTAGTTGAGCGCATTAAGCCTATTGCAGCCAGAACACGCACAGC
>NQJG01000110.1 GCA_002256465.1 Methylococcaceae bacterium NSP1-1
CGAGTTAGGTTTTGCGCAATTGTTGCTTTTGCCTTTCAAGACACTACGGCGTCGGTGAATATGACTTATAAATACCCCGATGCTGTATTAATGATTTTCTGCAAAGCTCCGATTGCGGGTCAAGTTAAGACCCGTTTAACAACTGAATTAACTGCTGAACAGGCTATGCAGGTACATATCGAACTCACTCTAAGGACACTGCAACTGGCGACAAGAAGTAATTTATGCCCTGTTCAACTCTGGTGTACACCATCAACTGATCATCCTTTTTTTACAGCGTCAGCGCAAACATATCATGTAACTATTCAGCTTCAAAAAGGGAGGGATCTAGGCGAGCGTATGAATAACGCTTTTTGCCTGGCGCTTAATACCTTCTCGCGCGCATTGATAATGGGTTGTGATTGCCCTTCATTAACTGAACAGGACCTGGAAGAAGCGTTAACCGCTTTAAATCAGGAAGATTGCTGTGTATTGGCGCCTGCAGAAGATGGCGGCTATGTCTTGATTGGACTTAACCAGCAACATCCCGAACTCTTTTGTAATATCCCGTGGGGAACGGAACGGGTCCTTGATCATACCCGCGCTCGTCTCAGACAACATAATCTTCGCTATCATGCGCTCAAACAACAGTGGGATTTAGACACGCCTGCCGATCTGGCGCGTTATCGGGCGCGCACTCCAAGCTAATAATTTACTGCCGAAATAATGTACGTGGTTACCGTTCAGAGTATATTCCAGAAATGAATTAAATAGCCGCCTGGATTCACGAATTTAATAGCATTCAGGCGAATTAATATCACCATATAGGTATTTATACTAATTGTACGAAGGAATTTTTTTCTTTATTCTGTAATCGTCTTAATTAGTCCAACCTATTTTTTGAGTTAAAAGACCGTGAGTCTTTAGAAACCGTAGCGCAAAAAAAATATTATGTGAGGGTGTAAACTAGCAAGCTATTATTGGCAGCTTAATATTAATAATGGCTAAGGCATAGGATGAAAGCAGAAACAATTAAGCGGACTTTGCGGGTGATTTGTCTACTGTTACTGACAGGTTCGTTATCCGGTTGTATTTACTGGATTCGGGCATACCAAACATATCTACAGATGGATGAATTTGATCGTTACTTTACTGTTGTAAGCGCTGATGAGTTTACCCTGCAATTTAAAGAACCGATTCTCTATAGCAAAGATTTTGTTTCTTTATCCAAGTTGTATGCCAGTCAGGACGTTCCTACCCCCGATGGCAGGCGCTGGCGCTACTGGTTTCGTAAGGTTGATGCTAACAACAAACTGATTGTACCAGAGGTAAAATTTTATTCTGATTTAAACTTTAATAAGGAAGGACGAATAATTGCCTGGTCATTTTCATCGTTATTTTTGCAAATCGCCCCACCAAAATTTATAGAAGTTTCTTTACGTTCATTAGGTGGCGCTGAAATTGATAAAGAAAAAAGACAACTTAGAACCAACAGTAAACTTATAGATAAAATTTCTGAAGATTTGCCCAGGAAATCAGCCGTTCTGGCTCAATTAGGCAAGCCCTTGGAAATTAAAGATGAAGGTGAGGTGGAAGTGTATGTGTACCATTTTCTACTGGAAACTCATCATATAGAAAAAGGTTATGAAGATCGTGCGTTAAGCGAGGTGAAGATCAGCTTTGATAAAAAGACGCAAGAGTTGATTAGAATGACTGGACGATTTGCCGGCCTTAAGATTTCTATCAATTATAGAAAGTTTCTTGATGAACCTTCCGGGGGGGAGTCGTCATAAACATAAAATTACAGCGTGTTTGCCAAACCTGATATACAAGCGCCAGGGCACAAAAATGACATTGACAACATATTGATACTGTTGAAACAACAAACATTGTGAATGAATTTATGTTTAACTCATTGTTATATAAATAATTGATAGAAAATAATTATGATAAGCGTGCTACTTGTTGATAGTCATGAACTTGTCCGTACCGGTATCGAAGCATTGCTGAATGCTGCTGAAGATATTGCTGTTGTGGGCGTGGCTAAGTCAGGTGAAGAAGCCGTTGATGCAATGGCTACTCTTTCTCCGGATGTTGTGTTAATGGACGTTAATATGCCCGGTATCGGCGGCATAGAAGCCTCTCGTAAAATTCTGCAAGATAATCCTGAGGCAAAAATCATTACCTTATCTTTTAACAACGACGGTCCAATCACACCGCAATTATTCAAACTTGGTGTACTAGGTTTTATTTCCAAGAACTCGCCAGTTGATGAGATGATTAATGCCATTCGTAAGGTGATGGCAGGTGATTGCTACCTGAGTGCAGATGTTGTCAATAATCTGGCTACTCAGGGTTTGCCCGGCTATTATGAGTCCCCGTTTTCCAAACTTTCCCGAAGAGAGTCCGAAGTAGTGAATTTAATTCTTCAGGGCAAATCAATTAAGGAAATGTCTGAATTGCTGATATTGAGCGATAAGACGGTCAATACTTACCGCTATCGTCTTTACGATAAACTTAATATAAAAAATGACGTTGAATTAACCCGTCTGGCATTTAAATTCGGTCATATTGATACTGCTTTAATTTGGTAAAGATTATTAATTATCGCCTCAAAGCTGTTAAAATCTATCGACTTTTAACATAGCCAACGAGTATGATGACTACAAAACCTTCTAAAGACCTGGAAACTTTCGACAACCCACAACCAGGCCGCGATTATACGATACGGATTGATATACCTGAATTCACCTGCCTTTGCCCCAAGACCGGGCAACCTGATTTCGCAACCATCCAAATCGAATATGTGCCCGCCGCACTTTGTGTTGAATTAAAAGCCCTTAAATTGTATATATGGGCATTTCGTGATCAAGGCGCATTCCATGAAGCAGTTACCAATGAAATTCTCAATGATATAGTTAATGCCATAGCGCCTAATTTTATGCGCATTCGTGCTGAATTTAATGTACGTGGCGGCATTTATACAACTGTTGTTGCCGAACATAGAAACAGCGATTGGCAGGCCCCGGAATTGGTTAATTTGCCTTAATTAATATTTCCTCCCCAATTAAGCTTTAGGCAAGGATAGCGATAGCGTAACCCTGCATTTTGCTACAGTTGCCGGTTTTCGGCATTGTTACCCGGCTTACAAATGACCGATTATTCATGAATATCAAAGACGCCTTGATCACCTTACCTCAATATGTTTTGCCTCATCACGCCTTGTCCAAAATGATGAGCAAACTAACGCACTGCGAAAACAAGGCCTGGAAAAACCTGTTTATCAAACAGATTATCCGGTATTACGGGGTCAACATGGATGAAGCGCTTGAGCAGGACATCAATGCGTTCAAAAGCTTTAACGATTTTTTTACCCGTGAACTTAAACCCGGTGTCAGACCTTTAACTACTGAACGTTATGCCATCGCCAGTCCTGCTGATGGTGCGGTCAGTCAAGCGGGCAACATTACCGATGGTAAAATATTTCAGGCCAAAGGCAAAAGCTTCACGGCGACCGACTTGTTAGGCGGCAGCGAAGAACGCGCCAAACCTTTTAATAATGGTGTGTTTACCACCATTTACCTTTCGCCCAAAGATTATCATCGCTTGCATATGCCTTTTACCGGCACATTAAGAGAAATGGTGCATATACCCGGCCGACTATTCAGCGTGAATACGGCAACCACTAATTCCGTTCCTGGTTTATTTGCCAGAAATGAACGTGTCGCCGCCATATTTGATACCGATGCCGGCCCGATGGCATTGGTACTGGTTGGAGCCATATTTGTCTCCAGTATAGAAGCAGTCTGGCACGGTGTCGTTACACCGCCGAGTATCACCTCTGTGCAGACCTGGCGTTATCAGGATAACGCACCCACGCTAAAAATCGGTGAGGAAATGGGGCGTTTTAACATGGGGTCTACGATTATTGTTTTGTTTGGCAAAGACAAAGTGCGGTGGGATAACGAACTTACAGCTGACAAGGTAGTTAAACTGGGTGAGAAGATTGGTAAAACACTTGATTGATCGCACTGGCTTGAAGGAAGCAGGTTATCGCGTTCACTTGTTGAATACGGCGGTCGTCAAGCAATACGAAGGATTAAAATATACCGACGACGATTCTGATGCGTTCTGGCTAGCTCATTCGCTACGTTTAGGCATATTGCCAACAGGGTGTATTTATTTATCCCAAACAAAACAGGGCGGTTAGGGATTTATTACCGACATTCCGCACCCCACCACGTAAATAATATAT
>NQJG01000111.1 GCA_002256465.1 Methylococcaceae bacterium NSP1-1
AATAATGGATGTCAGGATATGGGTGCTCATGGCCCAGTTGTACCTTGATACGAGTTGTGTTTTATCGCCAAAGTTGAGCTCTAATGCCAGCATGACGGCAGCAATGGGAAATAGTGCAATACCCAGTTTTTCAACGGGTTTACTCAGTGCGGCTATCAATAAAAGCAGGGCAACAATCATGGCAACCAATGAGCTGGTGCTAAAAAAACTGAAGTTAAAGCCGCTATTTTGGTGGAAAACAATGGCGGTATATAACAGGTGTGTACAAACGGCTGTCCATGCCAGGTAAAGAGCTGCCTTTTGCATACGGCTCTGGTCAATATGCCGGATAATAAGCAGGGTGCTTGCCAGATAGGTGCAGATTGACAGGGTGGCGACGAGTGCAGTGGTGTTCATTGGCTTATGTGTGAGAGCTGGCAAAAGTGTTGGGTAACCCTACGTTAACCTAATCGACAGAGTTTAATTTGTTCAGTCATTGCAACGGGTGCAAAGGTCTTGATGGATATGGTAATATATCAAATTAAATAGTCCTAGCGCATTTGTACTGGCGGGTAGTTTCCTTAGATTAAACAATAAAGTCATAGATATGTTTGATAATTTAACCGATCGATTAAGTATTACTCTTAAAAAACTTAAGGGTCAGGGTCGCCTGACTGAAGATAATATCAAGGAAACACTGCGCGAAGTGCGTATGGCTTTGCTTGAAGCTGATGT
The DNA here is from genome assembly GCA_002256465.1 of Methylococcaceae bacterium NSP1-1. Classification (GTDB taxonomy): domain Bacteria; phylum Pseudomonadota; class Gammaproteobacteria; order Methylococcales; family Methylomonadaceae; genus Methylobacter_C. The sequence continues at coordinate 715 of NQJG01000111.1, forward strand.
GTCTCTGCCGGTTGTTACGGACTTTATTGAGCGTGTCAAAGAAGGTGCTTTAGGGCAGGAAGTTCAGACCAGTCTGTCGCCGGGTCAGGCAATGATTAAGCTGGTTCAGGCCGAGCTTGTCAAGGTGATGGGCGCGGCGAATGAAGGTTTGAATCTCAATGCTGTTCCGCCCGCTATCGTTTTGATGGCAGGTTTACAGGGTGCTGGTAAAACCACTACTGTTGCTAAGTTAGGTCGCTGGCTGCAAGAAAATCAAAAGAAAAAAGTCGGCGTGGTCAGTGCTGACGTTTATCGCCCTGCCGCTATTATGCAGTTGCAGATGTTGGCAAATGAACTTAATCTGGATTTTTTTGACAGTGATTTGACGCAACAGCCAATTGATATTGTTAAAAATGCGATTGAAGCGGCCAAGAAAAAGTTTCTTGATGTGATTATCATCGATACTGCCGGTCGTTTGCATATTGATGATGAAATGATGGACGAAATTAAGATATTGCACGCAGCAATCAATCCAGTCGAAACATTATTTGTTGTCGATAGCATGACTGGCCAGGATGCCGCTATTACTGCAAAAGCCTTTAATGATGCATTGCCATTGACCGGTGTAATTCTGACTAAAGCCGATGGTGATGCGAGAGGCGGTGCTGCACTGTCTATACGCCATATCACTGGCAAGCCGATAAAATTCATTGGCGTAGGCGAAAAAACCAATGCCCTGGAACCTTTTTATCCTGATCGTATTGCTTCCCGTATCTTGGGGATGGGCGATGTTTTGGGGTTGATTGAGGAAATTGAGCAGAAGGCTGATAAGGAAAAGGCCGAGAGACTAGTCAAAAAAATTCAGAAAGGGAAGGGTTTTGATCTGGAGGATTTCCGTGAACAATTGCAGGAAATGCAGCGTATGGGCGGGGTTAGCTCTATGCTTGATAAGCTCCCTGGAATGAATGCTGTTCCTTCCGAAATGAAAGAAAAAGTTAATGACAAGATGCTTGCTCGTCAAATTGCAGTGATAAATTCAATGACGATGCAGGAGAGGCGTTTTCCGGACTTGATTAAAGGCAATCGCAAAAAGCGTATTGCCACTGGATGCGGTCAGGAGCTACATGATGTTAATCGTATGCTAAAGCAGTTTTTGATGATGCAAAAAATGATGAAGAAATTCAAATCAGGCAACATAGCAAATATGGTACGCGGTATAAAAAATAATGTTCGAGGTATGAGAAGGTAGTTTTTTAGTGCTTTAATAAGGTTGTTATGTGAAAAAGTGGTGTAATTGTTGATTCATTCCAATTTATTCTTCACTTATAGTGAAAATCGCGTAAAATAGGCAGATTAAATTTTTGATTAAACGTTTTTGAGGAAATTAGATGGTAACCATTCGTCTTTCAAGAGGCGGCGCGAAGAATCGCCCTTTTTATCACGTTGTTGTAACCGATAGCAGAAGCGGTCGAGATGGTCGTTATATTGAACGAGTTGGCTTTTTTAATCCGTTAGCACGCGGTAATGAAGAAAAGCTGCGTTTGGATAGTGAGCGCGTCGAATATTGGAAATCCAACGGAGCACAACCTTCTGAGCGCGTTGCAAGATTAATTAAAGACGCACTTAAAGCCGCTGCATAATCTGTTGTCAAGGCAACAGGAAATAAACGTTGGGAGGATTTCCGGCGTTTTTGGCGTAAAGGGATGGATTAAGGTTTTTTCCTTTACCGATATCAGAGAGAATATTCTAAATTATTCTCCCTGGTTGCTGAAGAAAGACAGCGAGACCAGATCGGTTGATGTAGTTGACGGCAAGTTACAGGGCAAAGCGGTAGTCGCCCAACTTGACGGCGTTAATGATAGAGATCAGGCAGCAAGTCTTATAGGTTGGGATATATTTATAACACCTGAGCAGTTACCCAAAGTAGCAAAAGGTGAATATTACTGGTCTGACTTGATTGGCTTGAATGTTGAAACCAATCTGGGTGTTCAGTTAGGCATAGTTGACAGTCTGCTGGAAACTGGCGCAAATTCCGTTTTTACAGGGACAGACGATAATTAATATTGATCTGGAGGCCGGAAAGATGGTTGTCGATTGGGATCCTGACTTTTAATTACCATCATGCGTTTTGACGTTGTAACATTATTTCCTGAAATGATAACAGCGGCTGCAAGTTACGGTGTAACTGGCAGGGCAATAGAGCGCAAAATAGTAAGTTTGTCAGTATGGAATCCTCGAGATTATACGCATGACAGACACAGAACAGTTGATGATCGTCCCTATGGTGGCGGTCCGGGGATGGTAATGAAATACCAGCCCTTGCACGATGCAGTCAAGAGTGCAAAAAGCGCTGGTAGTGGTACTGCAAAAGTGATTTATCTGAGTCCACAAGGCAAGCCGATCAAGCAAGCTTTATTATCAGAAGCTTGCAATATTTCGCAATTGATTTTGGTTGCAGGGCGCTATGAAGGTGTAGATGAGCGCTTTGTCGAGATGGATTGTGATGATGAATGGTCTGTCGGTGACTATGTTATTAGTGGTGGTGAACTTGCTGCATTGATAGTAATTGATGCTGTAACTCGTTTGTTACCCGGTGTACTTGGCGATGAAGAGTCTGCCCGGCAGGATTCTCACATGAATGGCTTGTTGGATTATCCGCATTTTACCAGGCCTGAACAACTTGAAGGGTGTTCAGTCCCGGACATTTTATTGAGCGGCAATCATGCGGATATAGATCGCTGGCGACTGAAGCAGGCTTTGGGTAGAACCTGGCAAAGACGGCCGGATTTGTTAAATAAAAAGAATTTAAGTGCAGAGCAGGAATATCTGCTGCAACAATTTAAAAGTGAAGTTAAATAGGGTGTGGTAATGAGCAATATTATTGATGTACTGGAAAAAGAACAGCTAAAACAAATTCCTGAATTTAATCCAGGTGATACAGTTGTTGTACAGGTTAAAGTAAAAGAAGGCGAGCGTGAAAGAATTCAGGCTTTTGAAGGCATTGTGATTGCGAAACGTAATCGCGGATTAAATTCTGCTTTCACTGTAAGAAAGATTTCTCACGGTACAGGTGTTGAGCGTGTTTTTCAAACTCACAGCCCGATTATTAGCGAGATTATTGTTAAGCGTCGCGGCGATGTTCGTCGTGCTAAATTGTATTACTTGCGTGATCTGACCGGTAAGGCCGCTCGTATTAAAGAAAAGCTGTAATTGGTTGTTGTTTGATGTAGTTAAAAAAGGCAGCTTATAGCTGCCTTTTTTATATTTGAATTTTTGGCTTCCAGTATACATCAGTGTGAGTGGGATTTTGGATTACTCAGCGTTTTGGTAGCACCTGGCAAGCCGTTCATGCATCTGTATATGAGAATGAACTTACTGTCAGGTGCTTTTCTGCGGAATTTTGGATCAAAGGCGCCTCTAATCGCCGAGGATGACATCAGCCGCTTTTTCTCCTATCATGTAAATAGAACTCACGATAAAAAATCCAGGGATTCGTGGGAAAACGGAAGCATCCACAACCCTGAGTCCTTTGATCCCACGTACTCTAAAATCACTATCCAATACCGCCATCGGATCGTCATCACTTCCAATCGGACAGGTACAAGAAGCATGATGTCCCCAAGCGTTATACCTGACATAATCACGCAGTTCCTGGTCGCTCTGGAGAGCTTTTCCAGGGAACTCTTCTTCAGCAATAATACCCTGTTCAATGAGAGGTGCAGTTAAGCTACGTACAAATTTAATACCTGCCACTACAGCATCAAGATCATTGCCTTCCTGATCGCTGCCTTCTTCAAAGTAGTGAAAATTGATATAAGGCCGGTCGCGAGGTTCGGAAGATACAAGGCGCACTTCACCGGCACGGTTAATCGTATGCGCCTTGAGCACAGCCCAGGTGAGATAATTCAAATGCTCTTTAATCAATTTTGAATAGCCGGGAAAATAACCTCTGAAGTTACCTAATAGCGCAAAACAAAACAGGTCGGGTAATGGCTGTTCCATCATTGAGCGTTTGATGACAGCTAATACTGCTCCATTAGTGGTATAAACGCCTTGACGTTGATTTTCCCATTCCTCATACTGAGGATCGCCTTTGGCGTATTTGGCATCTTTAAGCACTTCCCAGTCCTGATTCATCCGATTGACAACACCTACTTCATATCGGTCTTGCAGATTGGTTCCCACACCCGGCAGATCGAGTTTGACATGTATGCGGTGTTTTTCCAGTTCTTCTTTTGGTCCTATACCCGAAAGCATTAGTAGCTGCGGAGTATTATAAGCGCCGCCAGCCAGGATGATTTCTGAAGACGCATGCACGGTTCGTAATTCTCCGGATTCTCTGCTGGGGTTTTGGTGAGCTCTATATAGTTTTGCACCTTTTAAATATTCAACACCGATAGCGCGATTATCATCATCTAAAATGACTTTAGTAACGAGCGCATCCAGTTCTATGACAAGCCGATCAGGATGTTTTCGTTGCACATCCAGTAACCTCTCACGAGTGCTGTGGCGCGCACCATTGTTGGTTGCAAGCGGTGGATAGCGTAAACCTGTTCCATTTTCTTGCACTATGCTCCAGTCATTGGGATCAGCCAGCCCGCCTTGAGTAAACCCTTTAATTCGTTCAAAGAAATCGGGTAAGTTGGCGATTGCGAGCTTGGCAGATTCCAGAATAGTCTTTACCAGTTTTTCATCTTTTACCAAGGCTTCCAGAGGAAGTGCTGCTTCGGTTCGAAACCAGCCATTCCAGCCGTGACGGGATGGGTTAATGCCCAGTTTCGCTAGCCAGCGATACCAAGGTCTATGGTGACAATTTTCCATGCGCTCAAAGTATTTGCGCATATTATCGGCACGCCAGGAATCATCACCGGTCATTTCGGCCACTTCGTCCCAATCGGCATTGTGGGGATACACCGTTATCATGGCATTATGCGCAGTACAGCCACCCAAGCAACCTGCACGCGGATAAAGCACGCCATCTTCTTCCGGGGTAAATTTTGGATCCTGTTCCTGGGTTGCCCGGTCGCCGTAATGGCGTACAAAATAATCCCACTTCATGGCTTCGTTTTCAGTGGAAAAAGTGTGAAATACCGGTACATCGTAGTCATCGGGCAAGCGGTTTTCATCGGGATAGGGCAGATCTCCACCTTGCAGTGTGCGCGGATCGCCGCCAGCCTCAAGGACCAGGACTTTTTTTCCATGCTCCGCCAATCTTGCAGCGACCGTACCGCCTCCAGCACCCGAACCAACAACAATATAGTCAAAATTAGTTTCAGTCATTTTTTGTCTCCTATTCGAGTAGGGTGAAGCAACTTTGCGGCTTACTGATATGAACCGCAAAGCGTTACAACGCCTACGCTTGAATGAAATCATTAAGCCGGTGCAACATCACGAAACGCGTTGCACCGGAAAAAAGTGGACTACTTAAAGGGTTTTCAGGAATGCGATCAAAGCTTTCTTGTCGTCATCACTAAGTCCTGGCTCTACGTTGGCGTCTTTAAAATAATCGGTACCAAAGTAATGGCCTCGATTGACTATGTAATCAGGGCATTTACTCGCTTTCACCAAAGGATCGACCAGGTTGGCGAAGACCTTACTTGCTTCTTCGTCAGTTGCATTTTTAGGAATAGCCTTGAGATCTTTTTTGATTTTGTGCAGAAGTTTCAACAGTTGGATATCATGTTTACCTCTCTCTATTAGGTTGGCAGGTATGTCCAGATTGATATTACTCAACAGGTTAACCGGAGTGCCTTTGGGTATTGGGCCAAGTTCCAGGCCATCTTCGCCAGCAAACTTTCCGCCATCGATTTTACCGATCAGTTCATTAAATATTTTGGGTAGATAGCCCGATGGTACCCTCAGATAGCTGGTTACGTCAGTCTTGTCAATCCAGCCCGGCAACATTTTTCCGGAAGCAGTTTGATATTGGATATTGCCCTTACGTTTTTCTGGCCAGAGCATTTGCTCGATAGAGCTGTCAAACGATTGCAACCTGTCTTCTACAGCAGGACTGGGGTTGAACGCTCCAACACTATTATTGAGCAGGAACGGCGCGGTAGACCAGAGACTGATCAACGAAGCTGGACGAGTATAACCACGGCCACCTGCCGGCATGTCGTATTCCCATGGTTTTCCTGTGAGGGGATGATGAACGGTAAATTTTC
>NQJG01000112.1 GCA_002256465.1 Methylococcaceae bacterium NSP1-1
GTAGCGCCGGCATTAAAAAATTCTCTGGCAGTCAGCAGGCCGATAACGCCGCCGCCAATAATGGTAATATCTGGGGTTTTAGTCATGGATGTGGGTAAAAGTAAGAACAAAAGTCAATATGCTGTGATGTCATAGTAGTCGGGAAAAATCTTTTAAATTAAAAATAGTGGATCGGGAATGACAACACGGTTGACGTTTTTACCATAGCGGGCACTGAGAATACAGTGTTAAAAATTATTTATATCTTTTTACCGGTTTTATCCATAGATCAATAGCAGGTTTGGTGTTTTGTTTCACCAGTGGCGGTGTGAGATACGTGAAGAATTTTAATGGCGTTGTAAATGGGATTATTTGAAGATTTATGTTGTTTTCTGCATACAATCATAAAAGCGCAATCAAAGTTATGCTGTTAATCATTGATAATAAAGGGTTAATCGAGGATAAAAAAAATGTTATAAAACTTGTAGGGAAATGGATTTGCTGCTATTATTGCCAACGTGAAATCAAATTTGTTGTATTAAAGCAAATTTTTGTAAAATAACAACCTCATGAGGGGGAATCAATGACATTTAAAAAAAATAACATATGCTTGGGCGTAGCCTTGGCGACAATAACAGTGGCGGGTGCCTTGGTTTCTCCACACGCTTTAGCGGCGAGCAGTGCAGAGCGTACGGCGCAAGCGGCAAATAGAAAAGCCGAGATGTTAGAAGCGCAACTCCAAGCAATGCAAAGTGAAATAGCCGCTTTAAGAGCACAAGTAAATAATGTTACTCCTGCTACTGCCGTAGACTCTCAAAAAGTTCAGGAACTGGATGCGTGGATGACATCCGTTAAATCCGAGCCGGTTAAAGCTAAAACTAAAGATAATATGGTATTCTTCCGCGGCGGTTATGCTCATTTTGATAATGTTAGAGGCGGCACGCTGGATCCTACATCAAATCCCCTTCTGGGTCCTAGCAACCCCAACGGTCAGTTAGTAGGTTCAATAACCGACAGGGATGCCTGGTATTTCGGTGCAGGCTTTGACTTCAGCCTGGACGATAATCTGTGGGGCCTGATGGACGACACTGAAGTATTGGCTGAGCTAGGGGTTAACTATACAGAGCTGGCTACAATTCAGCCCAATGGTATATCCTTTAACGTTCCTCTAGGAGGAGGTGCTACTTTACCCGCAGTCAATACCGAATCAGCAACTATCAACATGGCGACTGTATCGGCTTCTCCAAAAATAAAATTCTTGAAAAACAGTGCATTTAGGCCCTGGTTAATTCCTGTCGGTTTTGAATTGAATGTGATTAGTCCGCCATCTGATGCAATTACCGTCTTAACTCCAGGTATGGTGTTTGGTGCCGGTGCTGACTACAAAGTCTGGAAGAATCTATACATCGGAGCTGACGTCCGTTATCACTATGCACCTGGCGACGTTGATGGCATTAGAATAAATGCCCTAAATGCCGGTGGCTATGTCGGTATCGGTTTCTAAGCCAAGCGCTTAAAATCAAATCCGAAAAAAAAGGAGGGCTAAACCCCTCCTTTTTTTTGGCTCAAATTTCCGGTGAATTGACGTCTAATGTTATTAAGTTCATACTTTGAAAAAGTAACTTAATACAGGAGTGTCAATATGAAAGCAACTGTAAAAGAACTCAGAGTTCATTCAAAAGAACTTCTTGACGCTGTAAGCAGGGGAGAAGATGTCGTGATTACCTTCAGGGGTAAACCTTGCGCCAGACTTGTGCCTTATGAAAATAGTGATAAACCAATTGCTATGGATGAAAAGGCTGATTTATTTGGAATATGGGCGGATCGTATTGATATTGAATCTGTAGAAGAGTACGTGCAGAGTTTGAGAAAAGGCAGATTTTGATGTTGGTCGATACGGATGTACTGATCTGGTACTTGAAAGGCAACAACAATGCGCGGCAGGAAATAGCAGCATTGTCAGGTTTTTTTATTTCGGTAGTGACCTATATTGAGCTGGTTCAGGGTATGCGCAATAAACAGGAACTTATAGCGTTGAGGCGGCAGTTAAGATTCTGGAATGTAACAGTGCTGTACATTTCCGAAGATGTTTCAGCCAAAGCCCTGTTTTATGTAGAACACCATTATTTAAGTCATTCAATGCAGCTTGCTGATGCTTTAATAAGCGCGACGGCTGTGGCGAACGGACTTGAGATTTTTACTGGTAATGTAAAGCAGTATCAAGTAATAAAAGACCTTTCAATAAAAAAATTTAAACCCGTTTAAACAATGAAAACCCTTTACCCTGAAATAACTCCTTACCACACTTTTTTTCTTGAAACCGGCAGCAAGCATTCGGTTTATGTAGAGCAAAGCGGTAACCCTGATGGCATGCCTGTTATCTTTTTGCATGGTGGGCCATGTTCAGGAACTAAACCCGATCATCGGCGTTTTTTTAATCCTGAACTTTATCGTATTATTCTCTTTGATCAGCGGGGCTGTGGCTTGTCTTTGCCTTTTGGCGAACTGGAGAACAATACCACCCAGGATTTGATCGATGATATGGAGCGTATTCGGCAACACCTGGCAATAGATCAATGGTTGGTCTTTGGAGGTTCTTGGGGGGCGGCGCTGGGTTTGTTATATACTCAACAGCATCAAGAAAAAGTAGCCGGAATGATTATTCGCGCTGTATTTTTGGTGCGGAAACAGGATTTGGACTGGTTTGCCAAGGATGGCGCAAGTCGAATTTATCCTGAGATATGGCAGCGTTTGGTTGAAAGCATCCCGGAACATAGTCCGGAAAATCTGGTAAAAGGACTCTGTGATGCACTATGGGGTGAAGATGAGGTGGCCAAAAGACGAGTCGCCAAGGAGTGGATGGCATGGGGCGGACAGGTAGCATTAGGTAACGATTATCAAGCCGGCCCCCAAAACAATCACGTTACCGAGAAAATGGTCAAACAAGTGCGCATGGAGTTGCATTATGCCAGGCACCATTATTTTATTAAGGAAAATCAGATTCTGGAAAATTGCCCTGCTTTATACAACATTCCAACCATCATCATTCATGGACGCCAGGATTTGGTTTGTCCAATAGAAGCAGGGATGAAACTGCATCAGGCACTGCCTCATGCCCAATATATCGCATTACCTAATGCCGGACACATTGCCCAGGGTTCAGAAATGATCGATGCGCTGGTTTCTGCTACCGATAAGTTCGTAAAAAAATGACTCCGAAAAAACGTTTGATTATTGCCATGACTGGTGCAACCGGTGCCGTTTATGGTGTAAGAATGTTGCAAATCTTGCAAGCACAGGAACAATGGGAGACACATCTTGTTATTTCTTCTGCAGGTATAGTGAATTTAAAGCACGAAATGGATATGAAACGAGCCGAACTGGTTGAGTTAGCCGATGTTACTCATGGCATCAATGATATTGCCGCCAGTATTTCCAGTGGCGGCTTTAAAACAGAAGGGATGATTATTGCGCCGTGTTCGATGAAAACACTGGCGGCCGTGGCTCATGGCTTTGGCGATAATCTGATTTCACGATCAGCTGATGTGGTATTAAAAGAGCGGAGGCGATTAGTGATTATGCCCCGCGAAACGCCGTTGAATCTTGTACATATCCGAAACATGGCGAGTGTGACAGAGATGGGCGGTATTATATTTCCACCGATGCCGGCTTTTTACAGCAAAACGGATTCCTTAACGGCTATGGTCAACGAAACGGTAGGCCGGGTATTGGATATGTTCGGAGTTAATGTTGAGGGTTTGTACACGCCTTGGGAAGGTTTGTAGGACCGGCCTTAAAGCATTGCGCCACGAAGACACGAAGAAAAATCAAAGTAAAAACTTCGTGTCTTCGTGGTGAATTAATTTGCTTGCAGTCTTTTTGATTTATCCATCGTTTAAGATAAAAGTCGTGAGTTTTTACTATTCCGGAATATCAACGGCTTTTCATTAGCCGATAACGCGTTTCTTGCCGCCGAATCAATCGCTTGCTGAATAACGCCATGATCAGGCGATTTGCTGCACACCGGATCAGCGTTGTACATATCGCCGGTCAACAAATATGCCTGACAATGGCAGCCGCCATAATCCTTTTCTTTCTGATCACAGCTACGGCAAGGTTCCTTCATCCATTCAACACCCCTGAAGAAATTGAAGGCTTTCGACTCGTTCCAGATTTCTTCAAT
>NQJG01000113.1 GCA_002256465.1 Methylococcaceae bacterium NSP1-1
TTGAGTGATAAAAAGACATGGAAAATTATTTTTTCAATAAAATCTTTTTAGCTAAATTTATTTTCGCAGCCAAATAATCGGATCCGCCACGGTCAGGATGTATCTTTTGCATTAACTTACGATGAGCGGTAATGATGTCCTGTTCTGATGCCCCAGGTTTCAAGCCCAATACCTCATAAGCCTCTTCAACCGACATTTTTCCTTTAGCGCTTGAATCACTTTGCCGTTGTGACGAGTTTTGTTTTGAACCGGAAAAGTCCTGCCACAGCTTGTGCAATTGAGGCGCATAGTGGAGTAGTGCCGGCATTAACCTGAGCATAAAAGCAATAACTATGCCTACCAGTGCAAAAAGCCAGTTTAATCGTCCGGTTGCCGTCAAATAAAGGAGCACCACGCCAATAATACTTAAGAATAAAACCCGGGTGTATTTCGCCAATACCGAGGGAGACGCTTTTCGAAAAGCGCGTAAGCCAAAAAATGCAATGATGACAAGTAACAAAATCAGATAAATTCGAATCAATGTTTTCTCCAGGATTAATGATCCCCGGTCAATAATACCTTAGAATAAGCCATCCCACGATAACAGTCTGATGAATTGACACCTATGCAACATGCGCATGTCCCAATATTAGGTTTTGCCGCTTTTAGCGGAACGGGTAAAACCACGTTATTAACGCAAACAATCCCGGTTTTAAAACATCATGGGGTGCGTATCGGTTTAATCAAACACAGTCATCATAATTTCCAAATTGACCAGCCGGGAAAAGACAGTTTCCGCTTGCGAGAAGCGGGAGCATCGCCAGTTATGTTGGTATCGACGCATCGCCGCGCAATCATTACCGAAATCTCGCCGGAACAAGAACCCCGATTGGACGATCAGTTAAAACTATTGGATCAATCCGAACTTGATTTGATTCTGGTTGAAGGTTTTAAAGCGGAGCAATTCCCTAAAATTGAACTGCATCGACCCTCACTTAACAAACCATTACTTTACCCAAACGACCCGAATATTATTGCTATTGCTTCTGATTGCACACTGGAAACGCCGGATTATCTGATTCAACTGGATATAAATCAGCCTGAAATAATAGCCGACTTTATTTTAAATCAATTCATGAGGTCTGTATGATTGACTTATGCAGCCAGGAATCAAGCCCTTTGCTAGCTATCGATGCGGCATTGGAAAGAATTAAAGCCGCCATCCAGCCCATCGCAGAATCCGAAAAAGTGGTTTTAAAAAACGCCTTGGGGCGGGTGCTATCAGAATCGATTTATTCACCCATCAATAGCCCTCATGACAGAAATGCAGCCATGGATGGCTATGCTTTTTCCAGTCAAGACATAAATCATGAACAACCCTTTACGCTAAGCTTGGCCGGTACTTCATGGGCGGGCCGGCCTTTTACAGGACTATTGCAACCAGGTCAATGTATCAGAGTCTTTACCGGAGCGGTATTGCCCATACAAGCGGATTCAGTGGTTATGCAGGAACAGGTGCAAACTAATGGACAAACCGTACTTTTTCCAGCGAACACGCCCTCACGGCAACATATTAGAGAAATCGGTGAAGATATAAAACAAGGTAGTTTGCTGTGCGCCCATCCTAAAAAATTGAATGCTATCGATCTTGGATTATTGGCCTCTGCGGGTATTTATGAGCTTACCGTTAAGCGGCCTGTAAAAATCGCTTTTTTTTCCACCGGGGATGAACTAACAGCACTGGGTCAACCATTAGAATCGGGAAAAATATACGACAGCAATCGTTACACATTAAGCGGATTACTTAACGATGCTGGCTACAGTGTTACGGATATGGGGGTGATTGCGGATGACAAACAGTTACTGCAAGACACGTTTACTGAAGCAGCTAAAAACCATGACGTTATTATTACCACAGGCGGTGCGTCGGTAGGCGAGGCCGATTATGTCAAAGAAATACTGGATCGCTGTGGGGAAGTAAATTTCTGGAAAATCGCCATAAAACCCGGAAAACCCTTGGCATTCGGCAAAATAGGCTCATGTTATTTTTTTGGACTACCAGGTAACCCGGTGGCCGTTATTGTAACTTTTCAATACATAGTAGCGCCTGCGCTTAAACAATTGTCCAGTGCACCGAATTCAAAACCTTTACAATTAACAGCAACTTGTACAAGTGCACTAAAAAAAACGCCCGGACGACAAGAATTTCAGCGGGGTATCCTCACCCAAGACCCTAACGGCGAATTTTTTGTCGCATCATCAGGAAAGCAGGGCTCCAATATACTCAGCTCTATGAGCCGAGCTAATTGTTATATTGTTTTACCAACTGAATGCAAGGGCATACAAGCGGGTGACAAGGTAAGGGTTGATCTTATGCTGGACGCCAAAATTATTTAGCGGCTTACTCCCTCTACCTCCGAGCGAGTGCTGGGGGGATATAATACACAAGTTATTTCGTGCACGTTCCTTAACAGACGTTAATGTTGGACTCAATGTGTTAAGTATTGCTATGATCACTTTCGTGATCAGATTCGGCTTACTACTGTGATTAAAGCCACTGTGCTCTCCCTTATCTGTTCATTCCTTCTTGATTTTTATATTAAAAAATTACTTTAGCTGTCCGGCAAAAATATTAATTAAACTGTGGAGATAATTATGCACAATGTCACGTTGATAAAAGGTGATGGTATAGGCCCTTCAATTATGGATGAGGCCGTAAAAGTTATTAATGCGTCAGGCGTAAGAATTCACTGGGAAGAAGCGTATGCAGGCATGGCCGCTTTTGAAAAATTTGGCACGCCATTGCCAGATGAAACCATGGCCTCTTTTGATAAAACCCGTTTAGCCTTTAAAGGACCATTGACAACGGTTGTCGGCACCGGATTCAGAAGCATTAACGTGGCCTTGCGGCAGAAATACGAACTGTATGCCAATGTTCGTCCTGCTAAAAGTTGGGCGGGTATAAAAACACGTTATGAAGATGTGGATATTGTTATCGTCAGGGAAAATACCGAAGGGCTTTACGCCGGACTTGAGCATTATCTCACCCCTAAAAAAGATATTGCCGAAAGCCTGGCGGTGGTCACCCGAAGCGCCTCCCAACGCGTTATCGATTATGCGTTTAAATATGCGCAGGATAATGATCGCAAAAAAGTCACTGTTTGTCATAAAGCCAATATTTTAAAATATACCCAAGGCTTGTTTCTGGATGTTGCCAGAGAGACCGCCGAGCGTTATCCCGATATCCAGTTTGACGAAAAAATCGTTGATGCCGCCTGTATGCACATGGTTATGAATCCACAACAGTTTGATGTCGTCGTTTGCACCAATATGTTTGGTGATATATTGTCCGATTTGACGGCCGGTCTGGTCGGCGGACTGGGCTTGATTCCGGGCGCAAATATTGGCGATGATGCGGCCCTGTTTGAAGCCGTCCATGGCAGCGCGCCCGATATTGCCGGAAAAAATCTGGCAAATCCGATTGCTGTTATCATGGCGGGGGTCATGATGTTGAATCATATTGGCGAAACTCAGGCCGCAGAGCGCGTTAAAAATGCTGTTGAAAAGGTGGTGAATGAAGGTAAGTTTGTTACGCCTGATCTTAATCCGCAGTCTAAAGCGGGTACGATTGAAATGGGTAATGCGATTGTGGCTGCGATGGAATAGAGAACTCTATGAGGCTGGTCTTGTAGAGTCATAGCCTTCACATTTCATCAAATGGTTTAAACCACCGGCTTTCAGCCGGTGGTTGTTTAGACTAACAAGCAAAAATCTTCCTGATTAGCAAGGAACTTCAGCCTGCACCGTCATACCGGCATGGATGCCGGTATCCAGTGCCATGGACGGTAACTTGTCCATACCGCTGCGGCATTATTGGGGCGGGGTGCCTGATATAGCTTCACATCCCTTTGACTAAGGGGTAGAGAAAAACCCTTTCCAAACTCTCCCCTTCCTCCGAACCGTGCAGGCGATTCTCCCCGCACACGGCTCTCCAATCGATAGTTTCCTCATCGGGATTGGCTCGCTTCCGCATGGACTTCAACCATTTTGAAAAGTCCCAAGCTCTCGAAGTAGGCATTGGTCCAATGCTGATGGTCCTGTATATTTCTTCCCGTTCCCC
>NQJG01000114.1 GCA_002256465.1 Methylococcaceae bacterium NSP1-1
GGCATGGAAAGGCCTGGAAAGTGTTTGTGATGTCACGATTGCTGAAGTTTTGGCTGATGATTTAATAAATCGTTACGTTAAAGCCTTATGATTTCGTCGAAACAACTCAGTGAGCTTTATCAACTGGCCTGTGAAGTGGAATTGCGGGCATTCAAGCCGGGTAATGTCAGTGTTTATGCTGATGGACATGATATGACGGTAGCTGATTTTAGAAACAGCGCTGAGGTAAGCGCAGCTCCGCTGTGTAATCCCGATTATTCGTTAGGTGAAAAAATATTTTATGCAGTTAAGGCGACGCGTGAGGCGGTAGCTTGTAATACCAATTTAGGGATTATTTTACTTTGCGCTCCGTTAATTCAAGCTATCAGTTGCAATCATTCAGGGTTGGCGTTGAGACAAGCTTTACGGCAGGTTCTAATGACGACAACTCTGGAAGATGCCGAATGGGTTTTTAAGGCAATCACGGTGGCATCACCGGGCGGGTTGGGCCGCTCTGACGATCAGGATGTATCGGAAAAACCATCGGTTAACTTGGTCGAAGCTATGAGGCTGGCCAGTGCAATGGATCGCATTGCTCTTCAATATGTTACAGATTATCAGGATATTTTTGATTTTGCAGTCTTGATATATTATAATAGTATGAGTAAATGGGGCAATAAGGATTGGGCGGCAGTGTCAGTTTATGCCGGCTTACTGAGTCGATTTCCTGATAGCCACATCGAAAGAAAATATGGCGATCAGTATTCTGAAATGGTGGCCGGTAAGATGTCTCAGCTGTCAAATGAGCTGTCTAAAACTGAAAATCCTGAACACACGCTACCGTTACTTTATAGCCTGGATCAGGAGTTTAAAGCCAAGGGTTTAAATCCTGGAACGATGGCGGATATGACCGTAGCAACGGTATTAACAGTATTTTTAGAAGATGTTATTAAATAAGTCTTCATAATAAAAATCTCCCGATTTATTTGTCGGGAGCGAATAAAAACTCGATATTAGCTCGAATTTTTTAATTTTATCTTCGTAGGGGAAAACAAGCATGGCAAAAATCAATAAATTGTGCGTTGGCGAATCTTTAGTGGGTGAAGGCAATGAAATTGCACACATCGACCTGTTGATTGGACCAAGAGGTTCAGCTGCTGAGTCTGCATTTGCAAACGCTTTAACAAACAACAAAGACGGCTTTTCTACTTTGTTAGCTGTTGTTGCACCTAACCTGATGGTTAAGCCTGCAACCATTTTGTTCAACAAAGTAACTATCAAAGGTTCTAAACAAGCTGTCCAAATGTTTGGCCCAGCTCAACGCGCTGTTGCTATGGCTGTTGCTGATTGTGTAGAAGACGGCACAATCCCGGCTGACGAAGCAGATGATTTATTCATTTCAGTCGGTGTATTTATTCACTGGCAAGCTGAAGATGATGCTAAGATTGAATCTTTCAACTATGCAGCAACTAAAGAAGCTTTGAAACGTGCTGTTGCCGGATCACCAACAGCTAAAGAAGTTGTTGCTGGAAAAAAGACAGCTAAACACCCGTTCGCTGTTAACAACGAAGGTTAATCTGTTGGCGCGGTGCGTATAACGCATCGTACATAGGATTTTAAAAATACCCCGGCTTGCCGGGGTATTTTTTTGTCTACAGGTTTTTAATATCTTTACGACCTATAGCACCCGAATGTAGCGCACTGGCGATAAGCGCCTGCTGTACACCTACCTGTTTTAAAGCTAGTAAATCAGCAGTATTTCTTATGCCGCCAGCGGCAATAAAATGTTTATGCGGATATTGCCTGCTAAACCAATTTAACTTATCCAGGTCAGGGCCCTGATTACTGCCGACCCGGTTCAAGGTCATGATGATAATAGTTTCCGGCCACAAGTCCTGGTTAGAAAAAAGACTTTTTGCACCCAGTTCCCGGGATAAAGAATAATCCAGAGAAAGAATAAAGTGGTTATCGAAGTCTTTAAGTTCTAAAACCGTCTCATCGTTATAGCATTCGGTGCCTAATACCGGTAAATGATTGCCGGGATACTTATTAAATCGTTGATAGCCTTTATCTATCCAGAATACTATGTCCGGGAAAGAACTTACCACTTCGGTGATTAAGAGGTCATGGTCGCCTTGATGAGTAATTGCATTCAAATCAGCAATATAAATCGTATCAAAATCATAAACTCCCAGAAATGCATTGATAACCTGATAAATGTCTGAGGACTGGCATAAGTGAGTACTAATCGGCTGGTATTGTTCACGCATCCCTTGTTGGGCATGGACAACAACGCCGTCTTTCAAATCAATTACTGGAATTATTTTCATGGGTAAAACTGCTGTCGTTGTTCCTAATGATAAAATGTAAGTATGAAAATTCTAGTATTTGAGTATATCACCGGCGGAGGCTTTAATAAGCAGGAGCTACCGGATTCGCTGGCAAATGAAGGGCGTTTAATGCTGCAGGCGTTACTCGATAACTTACGTTCCTATGCAGAGAATGGGAACGAGAGCTGCATAGAGCTCGTGGTTATGCTGGATAATCGCTTTATCGGCTCAATAAACACAGCAGGGTTTGACACGGTTATCATTAAACCGGAACAAAATAGTCATGATGAATTTGCTCGATTAGTACAGTACTGTGATGCGATATGGCCGATAGCCCCCGAATTTGAGGGTATTTTACAAGAACTGTGTCAAACTGTTGAATTATTGGGTAAAAGACTACTAACATCACCTGCTAGCGCTGTTGCTTTAACAGGCAATAAATTCAACACTTATCAACGCCTCAAACAGCATCACATTGCTACCGTACCTACTCGAATGTTTACTAACGTAGGTTGGGACAGTGATATCCAATACTTGGCGCAAGAGCTTGATGAGTCAAATTCTGCTAACCTGACCTGCAAAATCGAACAATGGCTAGTAAAGCCCGTTGACGGTGTAGGTTGTGCGGATAGCTATATACTGACTGATCGAAAAGATTTTGAGCAGATACACTCACGAAAAGGCCACTATGTTATTCAGCCTCATCTACAAGGTAAAAAAACCAGTTTATCCTGTCTATTCAAACAAGGCATTGGCTGGTTATTGTGTGCGAATTTGCAGCAATTCAACATTATCAACCAGCAATATCATCTGTCAAAAATCATTGTGAATCATTATTCTGATTTGAGTGAGTATCAGAATTTAGTCGATAATATCGCTCGCGCATTGCCCGAATTATGGGGCTATGCCGGCATTGATTTAATAGAAACGCCGGAACAACGATTTGTCCTTGAAATAAATCCGCGTCTGACCACCTCATTTGTGGGTATTAACGCAGCATTGGGTATCAATGTCGCGGAAAACATCCTGCAATTACTGAAAGGCAAACCAACCCTAAATGCAGTTTACAACCAATCCATAACCATTAAAGTGAAGCAAAATGAGTCGGACTAATATGATTGGCTGGGATATTGGTGGTGCACATGTTAAAGCGGCGGTTATCAATCCAGCAGGTGAGATTATTGCTGTTTACCAACAGCCCTGTCCGTTATGGAAAGGACTGGATCAATTGCAATGTGCTGCAACTTGCATAATACAAGAAGCATCCGGTGCGCATTATTGTCATGCTATAACCATGACCGGAGAATTGGTTGATTTATTTGAGCATAGGCAAGATGGTGTTAAGCAAATTATCGATACTATGACGACGTTGTTACCCCAAAGGCGTTGTTTAATATTTGCAGGCATAGAGGGGTTTCTGGAATCCGATCAGGTCGAAGTTAGCCATTATCAAGCTATAGCTTCTGCAAACTGGCTGGCCAGTGCGTCTTTTGCGGCACAAAAGGTGGGAAGCGGACTTTTTGTTGACATAGGCAGTACCACCACGGATATTCTTTTACTAAATGACGGCAAAGTTCTGGCACAAGGTTACACCGATTATCAGCGCTTATTATCCCGGGAACTTATATATACCGGCATCGTTAGAACGGCAGTGATGGCGGTAGCACAGACCGCGCGCGATCAAGATCAGGAAATTGGCATAATGGCAGAGTATTTCGCTACGATGGCAGATGTTTACCGCGTTACCGGAGAACTCAACGAATTACACGACCAAACAGAAACGGC
>NQJG01000115.1 GCA_002256465.1 Methylococcaceae bacterium NSP1-1
TCCAAAAACGGCGCATTCAGCTAGGCGATGAACCGACGCTTCCCGAATATTTTGTCCGCAGAAGCACCTACTGGATAGGGATCGCATTGTACTGCACGTTTATTGCACTACTTTACTGGTTACTTACCTGGCTGTGGCTGCCCCTGGAACCGCTTGTGACACTCATCGTGAAGAACCTTCGATCT
This sequence comes from Methylococcaceae bacterium NSP1-1, assembly GCA_002256465.1. Taxonomy (GTDB): domain Bacteria; phylum Pseudomonadota; class Gammaproteobacteria; order Methylococcales; family Methylomonadaceae; genus Methylobacter_C. The sequence goes on from NQJG01000115.1 coordinate 186, forward strand.
GGGGAATTGGTGAATCTTCTTAATGGCTTGGACGGAAACACGATCATTCCTTTGATTGCCGCCGGGCTGTTTCTATTTTTTATCGCCTGGGAAAGCAGGTTTAATCCCTTACTTATTTTGAGAGACAGCATCCATGACGCTTTCGCAATTCCGACCAAGGCTGTAGAGGTTTATAACGCTTTAGTTACATCGAGATTGTCCGCGGTCGACGATGGACTAAAAGCACAAATCGCCAATCGTTTGCTGGTGACAAGCATCGACCCCGGTGACTTCGAAAAATCCAGCGCCACGGTCGAATATAAATGGGCTCATAATTGCCTTCTTTTTGACCAGATACAGAACTACGCTAACCAATCGTCCTTTCGTCGTTTATTCAGCGAACCGTCTCTGAAATGGGGGGAAATCTGTATCTCCTACAATGCGATGTCGGAAAAAGTTGCCGTCTGGAAAGAAGCGGAACCGCACTATACCAAGACGATCAAACTGATCAAGGAACTGGACCACCTCACCGGTTTACATTGTCGCTTACTCGCCTCACTGGTCGTGTTCGGGAGCGCAAGCGAGAATGATATATGGGCAACCGTGAAGCAGCTCGGTGGCAACTTCCACGAGGCACGCCTGAAACACACCTATAAATATATCCTGCAATTCACGGCCGCTACCGCCATCGGGGTCATGTTGGGGCGAGAGATTTCGGTCTCGCTACACAATGCATTCCTGTTTCCCGATAAACCGCTAGCACACTTTAGTTACACTACGCTCCGGTGGATTGCCTATGTCATTTTGATGTATGTTCTTCCAATAGCGCTTGTCTTTATTTCACGAACGCTCGCCTTCAGGCGCCAACGGGAGCAATCCGATCGATCCTATGGGTTTTATATGACTATGATGATAATGGGCTTCATTGTCAGTACCACGGTATCTGCGCTTATTCTCGAGATAACGTTCTACCACAGAGAGCATTTCAATTTTCTGGAAAGCTTCATACAGCACATGCGCTGGGGAATTCTGCCTGCGCTTGTGTGCGGTTTTGTGGCCTATCGAATGGACACGCCAGTGAGCGAATCGGAAGACCCAGGTAAAATTATAATGGCTGCGGTGTTGCGTTTTCTTGGGTGGGGATCGGTCGCGGTCATTATCATGCTTTATGCTACCGACGACTTAACCATTGAGGAGCCGAATCTGCGTTTCACCCTTGTAGGCACGGCTTTCTTCGTGGTCGGTCTCTTGGGGGCAACTGCCCGTTTCAAAACGGCAAGGCCGGATGATTAGCTATTCCATCCCGTGTGATTATATTCCGAATTAGACTACAATTCAGCCTGTATTGGCCATTACCTGTGTCGATGCAAACATCAGGCAAATAGCCAGCAATGTTTCCCATGCATCACCTTGCTGCTGTCCCTTGATCTGTCTGTCGGCCTTGGCGCTCAATACAAGTATGCCATTTAAATTACTATCACTGAGCCTGTTCAACGCATTACTAACAAGTTGTTTGCGTTTATCCCAGATTTGGTTATTTTTGAATACGACTTCTCTATTTTGTCCTTGAGATAATGCCAGTTTGATTTTGATTAATGTCCTGGCTTCGCGTGTCAAAGCCCACAACACGATCGGAGCAGCAATTCCTTCCGCTCGCAAGCCTGACAAAACCTTGAAGATACGGTTTACGCTGGGAGACAATATGCTCTCTATAAGCTTGAATACATCGTATCTGGAGCTATCTGCTACCACATCCAAGATCTGCTGATTACTGAGGTTCCCGGTTCCGTAAAGAACATAAAGCTTTTCAATTTCCTGAGCGGCAGCCAAGATGTTCCCTTCAATTCTGGATGCCAATATCCGCAAACCGTCTGTTGCAGCATTTAAACCGCGCTGCTGCATCCTTTGCTGTAACCACCGGATTAAATCTTGTCCTTCCAATGGCCAAACCTGAATAACAACACCTACTTTATCCAACACTTCGAGCCAGCGGGTTTTTAACGCACTGCCGGCCATTTTTCCCGCAGTAATGAGTAACAATGTGTCTTCCGGCAAACGTTCACAATAAGAGATCAAGGCTTTAGCGCCATCTGTGCCGGGTGTTCCCGAAGGCAATCTTAAATCAATAATTTTTTTATCAGCAAAAATAGATAAGGAATCAGCCGAGAACGCTAACTGATTCCATTCAAATCCTGTTTCCGCTGAAATAATCTCACGGTTTTCAAAACCTGCTTTTTTTGCTGCTTTTCTAACCTCATCAGCCATTTCGCCTAGCTGCAATGGCTCATCGCCAGTGATAAAATATACCGGCATCAAACCCTTTTGGAGAGCCGCGCTTAATTGCTCAGGTTTGATACGCATTTCATTTAGGGCTCGCTTCTAATGCAACTCTGGCACGATTTACTATAGAACGCACGGCTTGCTGATACATTTCATTACGTATTACTAATTCTTCGTTATCTTTAGCAATAATAGCTAGCTGATCATTGTAATATTCACGTTTAATCTCGATAGGCTGTCTCTCCGATAATACCTTATTTTTGGAATCAACAATTTCAAAATCAAAACGATAGCCCAGTTCAAAATCGTTAGCTGTCCCAGCAGAATTCAGCGACAAAACCCGGCGTTGACTGTCTTCGTCAAATATTTTGACAATGATGCCCGCAGTCTCAGGAGAACTTGCAAGCGGCACAGAAGATATATCCATCGCCCTCTTGAATTGTCCACGCAGCTCTGCTGATCCGCCCTCTAAATAAACATTTTTCAGGCCGGCAGGGAGATGTAAAGCCCCTCGTAAATGATAACCGCAAGCGCTTAATAACAACGCCATAATCAAGATAACTGATTTTTTTATTAGCACACACCACTCCATATTAAACAACAATATTGACCAGTTTTTTAGGTACAATAATCACTTTCCTGACCGGCTTTCCATCAATAAATCTCAGAGCATGTGCATCATTCAACGCCATTGCTTCCACTTCGTCTGATGATGCCGTTGCCGAAACAGAAATCTTGCTGCGTAATTTACCGTTGACTTGGATCACCAGTTCTATTGAATCCTGCTCTAAAGCCGCGCTATCAACTTCAGGCCATGATTCGCTAACTATAGCTTGCTCATGTCCCAAATCCTTCCATAGCTGATGGCAGATATGCGGCACTATCGGCGCCAGCATCAATACAATTGCTTCCAGGGCTTCCTGACGTATGGCTTTACCATTATCGGAGTCATCGGTGAATTTGGATAAGATATTAACCAACTCCATGTTCGCTGCGATGGCTGTATTAAAGATAGTGCGTACACCGATATCATGACTGACTTTCTGGATGGTTTGATGCACTTGACGGCGAACTGTCTGCTGTTCTTCTGTCAATGAAGATTTATCAACTGCTTGAGTTGAACCACCTGCCTCACTATGCAAATATGCCTGCTTCCAGAGTCTTTTCAGAAATCTGAACGCGCCTTCAACGCCACTGTCAGACCATTCCAGGGATTGCTCAGGGGGTGCGGCAAACATGATAAACAAACGTACGGTGTCGGCTCCGTATAGTTCAATTAACCCTTGCGGATCAACAGTATTGCCCTTGGACTTGGACATTTTGCTGCCGTCTTTTAGCACCATGCCTTGTGTCAACAACTTCTTAAAGGGTTCGTCACAGACCAGCAAGCCTTCATCACGCATTAATTTGGTATAAAACCGCGCGTATAACAAGTGTAAAATCGCATGTTCAATTCCGCCGATATAATGATCCACGGGCAACCAGTATTTAGCGCTGTTATCCAGCATGCTGTCGGCCTTGCTGCTGGCGAAGCGGGCAAAATACCAGGAAGATTCCATAAAGGTATCAAAGGTATCGGTTTCCCTACGCGCATCTTTACCGCATGACGGACACGTAACATGGGAAAAAGTCGGATGCGCCACCAACG
>NQJG01000116.1 GCA_002256465.1 Methylococcaceae bacterium NSP1-1
AGTCTGATCGCCATTCGGTATCAATGTTAATGCCGAATAAATTGTATGGTCCTTTGCGCCAAGGATGTAATGCCTTGAGTTGATGTTCAAGTTGCATTCTAGCGGCTTCTGACAGGTCATCCGATAGGCCTATCTTCACAGCATCAGCATCCAATAAACGGTGAGTTGTAGCCAATTTCGGCAGGCACTCGATTACAGTCTGCCATTGCTCCAAATTGCCATGTCTGGTTATATCAAGTGCAGTGGCAAGCTGCTGCGGCAATACTTTAACCCAAGCATCGGCTTTTGCATCAAGTAAATTATTATATAATGGTTGATAATCAATCATTTAAAAATCTTACTCTGTCACCTGAAGACAGAGTAAGCAACTTACAATATAACTTAAGAGGTTTTTGGTGCCAGTGCTTCGGTATTACGTTTTGCCAAGCCATCAATAACAGCGTTTAAAGAACCTTTAGTTTGAACTTCGTTGGTAAAGGTTGTGCGGTAGTTAGTCACCAGACTGACGCCTTCAATCATAATATCGTAGGCTTTCCAATCGCCATTGCTCAGCAACATGCGGTAATTTACGGCGACTGGCTGAAGGCCGGGCTGTAAAACTTCTGTTTTTACAATGACTTTTGTCGCGCCATTTTCCATTTCAAGAGGCAAATAACGAATCGACCAGTCTTTGAATTCGACAAATGCCCGAGAATAGGTTCTTACCAATAGTGTTTGAAACTCCTGTTTAAAGCGTTCCCGTTCGTCAGGAGTTGCGGTTTTCCAAAGTTTTCCCAGGACTAATGCCGAAATTTTATCAAAATCAGTATGTGGTAAAATAGTTTCATTAACAAACCGGGTAACTTTGGCAAAATCCTTGATAAAGGATTTATCCTGCATTTTTTCCTGTAATTTTGTTGAAGCAATTTCTATGGCTTGTTGCGGAGGCGACAATTGAGCCGCCATTACATCAGTAATGGGCATTAAAGCCATCAATACTGCAAAAAAACCAAATAATGTGTAGCGTTTAACGTTCATAAAACCCTCTAAATTCAAACCAGTGTATGTAGACCCTATTTTTCAAATATCAGTGTGTACATTCCCTGATACAATAAATCTCTGGATCATTTGATCACAAAGCCCGCCAACTCAGACCCGAGATTCTGATTTTTTCTAACCCAAGAGCATGGATAAGATGACATATAATAACATCAATTTTCCTCGTACACGCATGAGAAGAATGCGTTATAACGATTTTTCCCGGCGCTTGATGCGTGAAAATCGCTTGTCTGTTGATGACCTTATCTACCCGATGTTTGTTACTGAAGGTACAAATCAAAGAGAACCCATTTTATCCATGCCAGGTATTGAACGGTTTTCCCTGGATTTACTGCTTGCACAAGCCGAAGAAATTTATAATCTGGGCATTCCTGCTATCGCACTGTTTCCTGTTACGCCCGCAGATAAAAAATCAGACGATGCTGCCGAAGCTTTTAACCCTGACGGATTGGCTCAGCGGAGTGTAAGGGCGCTAAAAAAAGCATTTCCTGAATTGGGTATTATTACCGATGTTGCTCTGGATCCTTTTACGTCGCACGGGCAGGATGGACTCATTAATCAGGATGGCTATGTTATAAACGATGAAACCATAGACGTCTTAGTCAAACAAGCCCTATCGCATGCTGAAGCAGGAGCCGATATTGTTGCCCCATCGGACATGATGGACGGCCGTATTGGTGCAATAAGACAAGCCCTGGAAGAGCAGAACCATATCAACACGCTCATACTTGCGTATTCCGCTAAATATGCGTCCGGCTTCTATGGCCCGTTCCGAGAGGCTGTGGGTTCTGCGGGAAACCTGGGTAAAAGCAACAAATACAGCTATCAAATGGATCCGGCTAATTCTGATGAAGCCATGCGCGAAATCCAGCTGGATTTACAGGAGGGCGCAGATATGGTCATGGTAAAACCCGGAATGCCTTACCTGGATATTATTCGCCGGGTGAAAGAGCAATACGGCGTGCCAACTTTCGCCTATCAGGTTAGCGGCGAATACGCCATGATTAAAGCTGCTGCCATGAACGGCTGGCTGGATGAAAAACAGGTTGTTTTGGAATCCTTGCTGGCGTTTAAACGAGCGGGTAGCGATGCTATTTTGACCTATTTTGCCAAGTCTGTGGCTCAGTGGTTAAAGGATTAACGCTTGTTACAGCAGCCTTTTTGCCTGCTATTTTATTTAAATGAAAGTAAATGAAATATTAATCATGTTGAAAAATGATGGCTGGTATCTTGCCGCAACGCGAGGGAGTCATCGTCAATTCAAGCATCCAAGCAAAAGTGGTCGTGTCACCGTACCTGGAAAACCTGGCGATGATTTAGCGCCCGGCACTTTAAACAGTATTTTCAAACAAGCAAAACTAAAGGAGTAACCCATGCGTTACGCAGTCGTTGTCGAAAAAGCCGAAAATAACTACTCAGCCTATGTGCCCGATTTGCCAGGCTGCATTGCTACCGGCTATACAGTAGAGGAAGCTGAACGCGAAATTCGTGAAGCAATCGAGTTTCATATCGAAGGGCTGATTCAAGACGGTTTTCCTGTGCCGGAACCAGCAAGTATCGTTCAATATATTGAAATCGCTGCCTAAGTTGTTATTTTATTCCAAATAAAACGTAAAAACCCAAGGGAAGTGCGGATATTCGGAACTTTACTCATTTTTATGCTGCTTTTGGCAGCGCAAGGTTAGTTTAATGTTAGAGAAAACAGAAATGACCGCCAAAAGACGCTTCTATGTTGAAGAAGCAATTTTGATTTTACTACTCACTCTGACATTGGTAGGCGTTTGGATAACCGATTATTCCCCGGTAGATGGGTATGGCTACTGGATGATTATGGTTTTTGTATTTGCCCTGTTGGCAATGACTATCGCATGGCAACAATCCAGGCATCGCATGACAGATTTTAAGAAAATAATACGCGAACAATCCCTGCACTGGTTCACGTCTTTACTCGTGGTGGAAGGCGTATTTTCGTTACAAAAATCCGAACACTTGACTCAAGAAGATGCAGGACTAGTTATAATGATGATTTTAGCGCAGTCAACCATTCTTGATGGGCTTCGGGTAGGCTGGCGTTTTAGTCTGGTGGGCATTTTCTTAGGGATATCCGCTATTATCGCTGCAAACACGCATCATTTTTTCTGGATTGAATTAATTATCGCCATTTTGATTGTCGCGGTGACAATTTTAATTGAAGTTTGGCAAGAAAGAAGAGCACAGGCATGAAATCATTGGACCGCTATGCTGTCTTTGGCTACCCCATTACTCATAGCAAATCGCCTCGCATTCATAAGATTTTTGCCGAACAAACGGGACAAGCCATTGAATATAGCGCACAGGAAGTTCCTGCCGGGCAATTTTCAGCAGCTGTGGCGGCATTTTTTGCCGATGGAGGCAAGGGTTTAAATTGCACAATTCCGCTGAAAGAACTCGCCTGGGCTTATGCCGATGTTAAAACAGAACGCGCCGAATTAAGCAAAGCCGTTAATACCCTGGCGTTACAGGCGGATGGCTCCATTCTTGGTGATAACACAGATGGTATAGGGTTGGTGACGGATTTAATGACCAATCATGCCGTTACTTTGGCTGGAAACAGAATCTTGATTCTTGGCGCGGGGGGGGCAAGCAGAGGCATCATAGGCCCCATTCTTGAACAATCGGTGCATTCCATCGTTATTGCCAATCGCACTGTTGATAAAGCTATCAACCTGGCTCAAGAATTTCACCATAAAGGTTCCATCACAGGTTGCGGTTTTAACGACTTAAAAAATCAGCAATTTGATTTAATTATAAACGCAACATCAACCAGTTTGAGTGGCCAATTACCGCCATTGCCCGAAGCTTTGCTCGCTAAAAATGGCGTATGTTATGATCTCGCCTACAACAATGAACCGACTGTATTTGTACGTTGGGGGCAGGAAAACCACGCACGAAAAAGGCTGGATGGTCTGGGGATGCTGGTCGAACAGGCAGCGGAAGCCTTTTTTATCTGGCGCGGCATTCGCCCAAAAACCCGGCCGGTTATTGAGTTGTTGAATGCTGAACGGTTGT
>NQJG01000316.1 GCA_002256465.1 Methylococcaceae bacterium NSP1-1
ATCCGCAATTAAGATCGTGAAGAGCCGTCTTCTGGCAACAATATCAAGCAATTTATTAAGCAAGCTATTAATATGCGTAGAAAAATAACGGGAGAATTCAAGAAATACAGTACCTTGAAATACAAATATTAACTCATCAACTTAAAAAAACTTTTCGGAGCGCCGCATATCGGGCAAGCCCAGCTATCAGGAATATCAGCCCAACGAGTTCCTGGTGCAAGCCCGCTGTCAGGATCGCCTTTTTCTTCATCATAGATATGCTCACATTCCATACAGTGATATTTTTTAAAATCTGACATAATATTCCCCATAAAATAATTATTGTCCGGGCTAGACCTATCGTCTCAAACCCTGGATATTGCCCGAATCTATGATTCGGGCTTGATAAATTAAAACCTTATTCACCCAATTTGACCACTCGGCCTTGAGCTGCGGACTGCAAAGCAGCAACAATGATTTGGCAATTGGCTTTCGCATCATCCAACGACAGAGTTGGTTCATTGCCATTTAACACGCACGAACTAAAATGCTCGATTTCAAGCCGGAAGTGATTGTCCGCGGGCAAACGCTCTTCGCATTGCCGGCCATCTTCAGTCCACCATGAAATTACCGGAACATCACCCGGCAGTTGCCATACGGTGTGGCATTTTATACCGCCCTTTGTACCTATAATTTCATATTCACAACGCCTCGCACGCTCAAAGCTGAAATCGAAATGCGCGTATTTACCTGCCCCGAAATCAATGATACCACTGGTTGTAATATCAGCACCGCTCTCCACATATTTGGCCATAGCCGTTACTGCAACCGGGTTTTCGTCAAAAAACATCCGTGCAGAATGGATTGCGTAACAACCGATGTCCCACATGGCACCGCCACCGTTTTCGACACTTTCTATCAAACGATATATTCGCGCGGGTTTCATCATAAAGGAATAGCTGGCACGCACCGATCTTACCTCACCTATTGTCCCCAAACGAATCAATTCCAGCACGCGTGCATGTTGCGGGTGGAAGCGGTACATGAAACCTTCCATGGCAGTTACCTTTTGCTTACTCGCAGCTGTTTTGATGGCTTCGATGTCAGCTACTGTCAATGCCATAGGCTTCTCGCAAAGCACATGTTTACCGCATTCGATGGCACGCAATGCCCATTCGGCGTGTTCACGATTGGCAAGAGGCAAATAGACAGCCTCAACGTCAGGATCGTTCAGCAATGCTTCCAGATTTATTGCGCCAGCGTTTGCGCGGCAGCACCAGGACGACGACTGGCAATAGCGACCAGCCTGGCATTCGATGCTTCGACGATCGCGGGTAGCAAGCGCTCATTGATACGAGCTGCGCCTAAAATACCCCAGCGTAATTTCGTTTTGATATTCATAAATATTAACCCTTTTTGTGTATGACCCGCGTCTCATAGCCGGATTTAGCAACTGTCTCTTTTTGTACGTTTAACTGCTGTTCAAGTTCAATACAAAGAATTTCATATTTAAGCCAAATGGCGTGGCTATTGAGGCGATTATCTGTTTCTATATATTCTTTTAGTAAAGAGGATTTAGCCTCATCCGACAAACCTCGTTCAGCCATAGGATATAAAATATTATCTTCCTTATAAATATGCTCTTTCAAAAGTCTTGCGTACTGGCCGGCATTCGCTGTTAATTCATTTATCTTTTTTGCTTGTATTGCGTTTTCCATATTCCGGACAAATTCTCGAGCTTTACTGTGTTCAAACAACATTTGAGGAACTGGATTGCAATGTGTTAAGACTCCGGGAATTTCAAGATACCGAAATAGAATATCTTCTTCTTTAGCATGATGAAAATGATCGGCAAATTCATGAATAAACTGTATAAAACAATTGGCGTTTTCAAACAAAATAGGGGCAATCAAGTCTTTTAAATCAAATTCAGCATATCGTTCCATTAAATCAATATATTTTAAAATTAATTGATGTTCTTTCATCAGGTCTTCTGTTGCTAACATAGCTTGATATACCTAGAATTAAGTTTACGAGATCGATTCCCAATTACATGAAGTCCTTTAGGATATTGTTTCATTTTAATGGGTTATTTGTTAAATAGGTAGCTTCTCATTAATCGCAGGTAGCACCTAAGAATCAAGTTAAAATAGCCGCATGGATTAGCTCAAGCCACAATTGCCCAAAATCAGTAACGAAGATCGCACACCGCTAGTCGATGTGCTGCTGGAATTGCTTGCGTGACAGCAAATACAGATAGACAAACAGGGGCAAGAAATACTTAAGCTCAAGGGTGAAACCACTAAACCCAAAATAAAACCCAGCAAAATGGACGAGGGCTCGGCCGAAGACGGTAATGAGAACGGCGATGATGGCGGCAAGTTTAAAAAGAACAAAGGGTCGAAACGCAGTAAAACCGGGCATCTAAAAATTGATGCCACGTTCGACATCCACCCGGATACTATTCCAGAAGGTTCAACCTTTAAGGGTTATCGGGACGTGGTCATTCAAAATATTAAATTTGAGACCTTCAATACCTGCTATCGCTTAGCCCAATACCA